>JANSWS010000289.1 GCA_024743355.1 bacterium | reverse complement strand
TGGCACGGGCTGGCCCGTGGAGCCTTTCGTTATCAGCTTGCAACTGCTTGACGCGTAGACGCTTCTCGAAGTGAAAGAGCCCGTGAAAGCGGGAGATACTTCGATGGCGTTCAGCAAGTTGCGATTCGAAACAAGCTGGTAAAAGAAAGAAAAAACAAGGACTTGCCCATGCCACACATCCGGGGTTGCGTTTGGACACAATTCCAGATCTGCATCGTCGCTGGCCAGTCGCCAAAAGCCAGAGTGCTTGAGATAGGGCCAGCCGCATGACGCAAAAAGGCGGCCTTGCGGCCGCCTTCCTGTTTTTTGAGGCTGGAATAAAGCCCTGCTTCGACATGGCCTTACTTCGAAACGTGAACTTATCGAGTCGACGGCTCGAAGAATTGCATAGCAAGCCCGCCTTGAGACAAGGCGACGAAAGGGACGTGATTACCCAGCGTCGCCTCCTCCGCCGTAGTAATCTCCGCCACCGTAGCCACTGCCTCCCATGCCGCCTTGTGACTGCGAAGCCTTTTCAGCCGCTTCCTTTTCATCCGCAAAGGTATACATGCGGTAGATAAACAAATCGTCGAAGACGTTGGTAATTTGAATGCGACCATCTTGATGCAAGATCATCATCTCGCCTCCGGCTGACTGCGGATCATCGCGGCTGTAGCCATCCAATGGATGGCCACCACGTATGTCGACCACGGTCGCCATCGTATCGACGTCAGTGTCCGGCATGACCTTGATCACCTTGGTATTGGGAACGATAAATTCCACGTCTTGCTTGCGATCGGTGTTGAGTACCGTTCCGCGTCGCACGCTTTCTTCTTCAATCGCCAAGGTGGCACCGTTGCGAAGATTGGTGGCCGTAGCAATCACGTTCGCCGTTGCTTCCTTGTTGGCCAGCGCATACACCCGATTGTTGGCCTCGTCAACGAAGGTTGCCGGGCCGGCAAAATCCACTTCACCGGCGAAGACTTCGTAGGGCGCCTTCACTAAGACCGGTGGACTGGGTTCACTCCAATCTGTGGATAGCAGAGTACGCAGTGCTTTTGGATCTTCTTCGATCCGCTTGTCGTCCGCCTTCATCAACTCGGAAACTCGATTCCAAACCGCGTTTTCCAAATTGCTCGGAGAGGGCATCGGAATGTTGCGATCATCTGGGTAATTGGGATCTCGCAATTGGACACGCAATCGGTAGCGATAGATCTTACCGATGTCGTTGGGTGTGATGGACATGTCATAGCAGCGGACCATCTTGTATTCGGGCTGAGGCGAGCTGAAGGAACCGCCCCCACTGCCACCATACATACCTCCGCTACCGCCGCCGTACATGCTGCCACCGCCGTACATGCCCTCGCCGCCGTAGCTTCCTCCGCCGTAGCTACCCTCACCGCCACCGTAGCTTCCTCCGCCGTAACCGCCATCTTCGTCGCCACCGTACATACCGGAGCCGCCGTACATGCCCTCGCCGCCATATGAACCACCGCCATACGAGCCGCCGCCGTAGGAGCCACCACCGCCGTACATGCTGCCACCACCATACATGCCCCCACCGCCAGCTCTACCGCCGCGGTTATCACCGGGTAGGGCATTCTCATCAATTTCCTCGTCGGTTTTGTCGTCTTCCTGTTGGGAAGCAGGCGGACGCGGCGGGCGATAGTCCCAGCTCCAACCCACGGCCGGGTGGCGACTGAACTCGCGATAGTCGCGAACCAACATGGGTGGAATCGGCATGGTGATGCCGGTGGAGACCGCGGTGCGTTCGACGACCTCAGGAATGGGTCGTCCCAACGGTGGACGCGTGGCCCACTTTTGGACCCTTGGCAAACTGTAGTTGCGACTTCCGTCGGACACCGTCTCCCATTCTTCTTCTTTGATCTCGCGAGCAGGATTACGGGTGACCTCGACGCGTTGCAAGTCGAAGGTCCGATATACGGGCAGATCGCGAGTGGCCACGAAGGGGCCTGTGTTTTCCAGATTGGCTTTGTATTCGTCAAATATCTTTTGATGGGGCATCACCGCGGTAATGGCATTGAAGATGATGGGACGCGCCACAACTTTGTTCTTAGGCCCCTTATCCCGGTTGCGGTCACCCAAGCCATCGCGACCTCCGGTGCCGCCCATTCCCATGCCGCTACCCATGCCACTGCCCATTCCGCCGCCGGGTCCGCCAAGACCGCCGCCGGGACCACCCAGGCCTGTGTCATCACTTCCGCCGTACATTCCGCCGTAACCGCCAGCGGCTTGGTTACCGCCGCCCACTTTAGCACCCAAATCATAACTGGCGTTCATGCGACGAGCGGGTGGACCTGTTTCTCCACCCAGGCCACCGCCACCACCGTACATGCCTTCGCCACCGTAACTGCCACCTCCGTAGCTGCCACCGCCGGAACCGCCTCCATACATGCCTCCCATGCCCGTGTCGCCACCACGACCGCGACGGTCACGCTCTTTCTTCTTGATGGGTTCGGCGTCTTCCAGAGTCTCGAAGGGATCCACGGTTTCCTTGGGGACTTCCACCGCTATCGCGCCTACGACGCTCTTCGCCAGCAGTTGCTCAGCGGGAAATACTTTTGGATCACCGCGTTTATTGGTACCTGCGTCAGGCACCGGCTGTGTTACGACGATGGAGTACTCCGCCGGATCCACGGGTCGACGAGCCTTCTTGGCTTCGCCGCTGAAGTCGGTGTTGATCTCGCGTTCCGCAGCAATTTCACTCCAATGGTCTTCACTGATCTGAGTGATCAGATTCTTAGCGGTTGACTCCAGAGAATCGGGATTTTTACTGGTGTCAAATCCCTCTTTGGAAACGCCCGAATAGACGAACCAGCCCACAGCGGCCAGAACCAGCACCGCAATCATTTTTTCTATATGTCTGGCAAAAAAACCGGGGCCGCCGCGTGTGATGGCTTTCTTCTTCCCACTTTTCTTCGCCGGCTTGGCGGTTGGGGTTGCAGCAGCAGCCGCAGACTCGTCAACCGGACTTTTCTTCTTCTTACCAAACATGTTTCCGTCCCCGCTGGGTGAAAGTTTTGCTAGAGCTGGCTAGCCATCAACCAAACTGCACGTAGGCGATTGCCAACCGCAACGCCTACTCGAAAAAGGGTTTCTCTGGCAATTAATTGTTGCCATCCGGGCTGCCCGGATTCGCGGTATTTCCCGGATCGCCGGCCGGAGGAGGCGTGTTGCCGGGTGGACCACCTTCGGGTGGTCCTGAATTGGGCGGCGGTGCATTTGGATTGCCGCCGCCGGCATTTCTGCCTGCATTGGGCGGACCCATTCTGCCACGTCCTGGTCCCGCGTTGTTTCGTCCCGCTGGTCCGGCTCCGGCGTTCCCTTGACCGCGTGCAGCCTGTCCGGCTGGAGTCCCCGCTGCTTGTCCCGCATTTGGGTCTGCACCATCCATTGCTTGGCCTGCCTGACCAGCATCGCCATCAGCAGTGGGTTGCGATGCATCGCCGGATGGCGCGGTGCCATCGTCAACATCACCCGCAGGCTGTTCGGTTGTCGGCTGGCCATCGACCGGAGCTTGTGCGGGTGCAGTCTGCTGCGGAGCTTCGACGGTATCATCCAGCTGCGTATCTTCGGTGACTTTGTTCAAGCCAAGGCGTTCGATATCGACGGGATTAAAGAGATAGACGATACCAAAGACTTCGACATCCACGTCAAAGTCGGCCGCGCCGCCCTGCGCAGCACCGCCCCCGCCGTACATCCCACCGCCGCCGCCACCGTAGCCGCCGTACATTGAGTCGTCACCTTCACCACCGTAGCCTCCGCCTCCATAGCTACTTCCGCCGCCATCCATGCTAACTCCGCCTAAGCCACCTGCGCCCGGAGCGCTTCCATAGCCGCCGCTACCACCGTACATTCCTCCGCCACCTCCGGCTCCACCGGATGCCGGCGGCGTATCACCTACACGGATCTGTCTGACTTCCAGCATCAGATCGGCGTTACCGCAATTGGCGATCAGGCCGGGAATTTTTCGCTGGTCCATTGCAAATCGCATGCGAACCGGAATCCGCTTGGCGACCGCGAAATAGGCATCATCAGGTTCGCTACTCTGCATTTTCGCACGTAAATCTTCTCCCGTTACGGGAGTGAAGTTCGCATCCACATAGCGATTGTCGGCAGGGTCTCGAGATACGGCCGCCCCGCCGCCCATTCCCTGACTGTACATTTCATCCATCATGGCATCCATTTCGCCTTCACCGCCGCCATAGCTGCCGCCACCGTAACTGCCGCCACCGTAGCTTCCTTCGCCACCGCCGTAGCTGCCTCCTCCGTAGCCCATTCCGCCGTACATCCCGCCTCCAGCGGCTGCGGCACCATCGATGGCACCAGCTTGTCCGCCCGCAGATTTTCCGATTCTCAGAAACTCGATTTCCTTAATGGCACATTGGAAATTTGCGGTCGGCTCGGTGCCGTCTTCAAGCAGATTGGTCTTGCGAATAATGTTTAGCAAACCTTCCAAGATCCACATATTCTCTTGGGTATAGAGGATCTCGTAGATATTCGGCGTATCTCCTTGCCACATCTTGATATTGCTCAGCAGCTCATCCTGGCTGGTCTTGGGCCAAGTCACTAGGTCGCGTGGTTTGTTGGATGCGGCAGCTCCACCTCCGTACATGCCGCCATAACCGCCACCGCCGGCGCCGCCGTAGCCGCCATACATGGAGTCATCACCTTCACCTCCGCCGTAACCGCCACCGCCGTAACCACCTCCGCCATAGCTGCCGCCACCGCCGCCGCCGTACATCCCGCCATACATGCCACCGGCGGCACTGCTACTCGCTTCTCCGACCCATTCCACGCCAATGATTTTCGCCAATCGGGGCATGTCGAGATCAAAGTACCGCGCATAGGCTTGCTTCAAACCCTTGGTGACGTCCTTCGGTTCTTCGGGATAGGTCGTCTTCAATTCAACGGGGCGATAAGAGTCCAGTTTGGCAACCAGAGCAGGGTTTGTTTGACGGATGGAATCCGGCCAGACGAGATACCGCTCTTGGCGTCGATATTGTTCTTCCCAGGCAGCCCGAACATCCTCCGCCAGCTTGTCGATCTTCTCCTGCATGTGCTGCTTGGAGATATCATTCGGATGCCGGGGTATTTCGTTCTGTACTTTCTTCAGGTCGTCATAGTGCCCATTCAGAGCCTTTTCTTGCTCCTCATAGAGCTTGCTGAGCGTGCTACTGGCCAGGAAAAAACCGACGCCCCCTAACACCACGGCGGTACCGGTCAAAATCCAGAACAGATGCTTCTTGCATGCAGCCAGAAATGGTTTGAGCTGATCCATGTAAATTTTCCCCAGCCTTAGATCGCTGCTGTTTTCGTTGTGTAATGAAGACGTAGTTCACCGATTGGATGAACCACTAAATTACAAACCAGCCAAATTCTCTTCTTCAGCCGCTGCCGCTGCGGCAGCCTCTTCTTCTGCTTTCTTCTTTGCTTCGATGCGTTTGTTGAGCGGCGTTTCGCGCCAAATGAACTGCAACACAAAGGAGTACTTAGGAGCGTCGAAGAATTGCGGAATGTCTTCCTCATCCGGGTCCGTCTTGCGGCCACCGCCGTACATGCTTCCGCCGCCATACATTCCATCGCCTCCACCGATGCCTCCTCCGACACCGCCCATGCCACCCATGCCACCCATGCCGCCCATGCCGCCGGCACCAGGAGCACCGCCACCATAGCTGCCTCCGCCATAGCTACCGCCGCCAGGGCCACCGTATCCTCCGTAGCCACCGCCACCGCCACCTGATCGCCCGTACTTTTTCCTCCATTCCGGGTTGATCACCTTGTTCTCCAACTGCTCCGATCCGCTTAAGACAAAGGGAGCCGCAATGCCCAATTCCTTGAAGGTAAATTCCATTGTCTGTCCATCGCCTACAGGCAGTTCGACGGATCCGTTTTCCAACTCTCGCACAATGGTTTTGAGCACATATTCTTCGAGCTCGTCACCCTCTGCCGCGTATTCCTGGCCGTTGTGGTAGTGGTAGCCATTGATTTGGATTACCCATCCCTTGTTGACATTTGCGTCTTCCGCAGCATCCTCCGGCGGCGGTCCAAGAATTTCTTCGGCGGTCATTCCAGCCGCCTCGCCACTGCCATCGTCGGTGGAAGCAAATCCGTCGGTTGCTTCAGCCGCCTCGCCATCGGCCTCGCCCTCCACTTCCACGCTCAGCTCACCAAAACGCTGACGCCAAGTTCTGTTGTCTTCTTCGTAGCGTTTGATAACGGAGGCGCTGAGGTATTCGGTTAGATCATCGTATTGCTTACAGTCCATCTTGGTGATGAATAATTCCGGCCACTCCTTGTAGGGAACTTCTTCCGGATTCGGCGGGTTGGAGATATCGAAATCCGGTCCGCGATTGAGTGTTTTCGAGTTAAACACGGCGCTGATTAATTCCAGCCACAAGATGCGTCGGTCGGCGCTGCCGCTGACATCATCTCCAATCTTCATTAGCAGGTTCACCGTATTCTGCTGAGCAGTGTCTTCGGATATCGCGTTGTCGCTCTTTTTCTTCGCGTTCTCCGCTTGCGTCATGGCGTCCTTCCACAAGTCTTCGCGGACATAACCGTAGCGACTACCTGCGAAAAGCAGATTGCCGGCAAAGCCCAAAAGAAGTGCGGCCGCCGCGGCAACTGCCCACGGCTTCTTCGAGCGAATCAGCCTTTCTTTGACAACTTCCTTGGGTACCAGGTTGGTTGAGACAGGCCCTTTATTCAAAGCCTGTAGGCACAAGCCATACACAGGTGCGAAAGACGTAATGTGATCGCGGAAGGCGGGAGCCGTGGTCACGTCATCACCCCGCAGCAAGGCGTAATGATCCAGGACATCCACGTCCATGGCCAGGTTCTTACTGAGAAACTGGGACAACCCGGGCAGCTTGACCGAATTTCCAAGCATCAAGATCGATCCGATTTCCGCCTGCTTGTTTAAGCTGCGGAAGAAGCCCATGGATCGCTGAACTTCCGTCACCAAGTCATTGAAGACCGGCCGCATGGCCTGGAAGATCAACTTGGGATCATCCGCCTCCATCGCATTTCTTTTCAGATGCTCCGCCTTGGCGAAGGTCAGCTTCAAGTCCTTGGTCAATTGCCTGGTAAAATGATTGCCTCCCAGGGGCATGCTCCGCTGCCACACGCGATATCCGTTGGTCACAATCAGATCGGTGGAATCGGTTCCCATCGCCAACACGACGGTCGATTTCGGTGGATGCTCCGAATCGTATTGAACGTCTTCATCGCCGCCCAGACCTTGGTCGTAAGTGACCATGTTGTAGATGCTCAACGGAGCCAACTGCAGCAGATCAACTTCGATATCGACGTCGGTCAACGGCTTCAATGCTCGGTATACCGCATCCCGTTTCATGGCAAACAATCCGACTTCGCACTCCAGCGCGAAACCGTCCGAGATGTCGCCACCAGCCATCAGCTGGTAGTCCCAAATCACATCGTCCAATTCAAAGGGAATCTGCTGACGCGCCTCGTACTTGACGATGTCCGGCAGCTTCTTGAGTTCGACTGGCGGCGGCTTGAAAAACTTGGCCAAACCATTCGAGCCGGCAACGTTCAGAGCAACCCGCGTTTTCTTGAGATCATTGCGATGTACGAACGTCTCTAATGCCTCACGGACCATCGTTTCCGGATCCGAATCAGGCTGGCTGAGAATCTTTGGATACTCGATGTAATCGAAGGCCTCGGCCACCACTTGATCCCCATCCAGGGAACAACGGAGGGCTTTCAGGGCGCTTTGACCAATTTCGATGCCCCAAACTGACGCAGCTTTCGCCATGGCAATCGTTACCTTAATAGATGGAATCTGAAGTCTTTTCTACGCAGAGAATCCAACCAACCGTCTCTACGCGCACGGTGAAATCAGGATGAGACTAGACTGAATTGAAAAGTTTCCGCCTGCCAGCACTGCTTCCAGGACCATTTGCTAGCCCTGGCAAGCCCGTCTTCCTGTCAGCCCCCGTACCAGTGGCGGCGTCCGGCTCTACCCGTGCGAATAGAAACCTTCATACATTAAACTGTATCGAGATCAGCCCCCTTATGTCAAATTTCTGAGGTTGGTGAGGTCGCATTTTGCCAACTTTTGGCACTCGAAAACCGAAGGTTAGGACGGCATCAGTCCTAAGCACCCTCGGCCGCGGCCGCAAGCGACCAACGATTCTAGCCAGAAAGGGGGCTCCGCTCACTCCGAAACTACGGATCCCATGCAAAACGATAATTCACTTCGGCAATGCTACTGGTTACTTCCTGGACACGAACTGGACGCCTTCCCCAAGCATCTCCCTTCAGCCGAAGCGGCTGAATTGCTCGCCAGCTGGGTTGGTCTTTGGCACCCCCGGTTGCTGGTCCAGTTGGGCGGAATTCCGCAATGGCACTCAGCAGCTCAGGCTCCCGAAACACTTTCCGGCAGCTTGCTGGTGATTCCCGATCTGGCGCGGCCCGAACTATGGTGTGAACTGTCGGCACTGGAAGCCAACTCCGAATGCTTGGTCTTGCTTCCGAAATCCGGATGGCAGGAATTTCAGCACCAGGTCTTAAGCGCGGTGAACTTATCCTCCGCCGACGCGGCTGAGGACGATTTGGCCGATGAGTTGCGTTTCGACTTTGCGGCCCTGGGCTATGCCTATCTGCAAATCCAGCTGATGACTCGCCAGCTGCGTTATACGTCGAATCTCGATCAACTGCTGTTCTCAGAGCAAGCCACGTCAGCCGCCGAAGCCGCGCTAGCCGGAGACCGGGAAAAGGCCGAGGAGCTGCTGCAAGCCTGTTTCGATACACTTGGGCAGGAAAGGGATCATTACTATTCGCTGGAAGTACATTTGCTGGAAGTCGTTCTTCTGGCCGAGTCCACCATTGGCAAATCATTACGCAGTCAATTGGAGTCGGCATCGCCGGCGGCTTCTTACCTTGCCTCTGCCGAACTTCTGGAACAAGTCAAGCAACTGCAGCCCGACAACTTCCAGCAATTGCAGGAGCAACTATCAGAATCCGCCTGTGTGGTAGGCGGCCTATCGTCTGAGCGTCCTCATCCGCTTATGCCGCGGGATTGTTTTCCACGGGATCTCGCGCGGGGCCAAGCCGGCTACCGCAGCGTCGGAGTAGAACCTCCGAGCGTTTTTGCCCGCTTGAGTTTCGGACTGACCAGTGACCACGCTGCCGATTTGAAACGCTTCGGATTCAGCGGCGCATTGCTCATTCCCTGGTCGGGCGGCAAGTATCCCGACGGAAACCAGGCCAAGATTTCCTGGGAATCCTCCGATGGGATCTACCTGTCCGCCTTGGCTACCAATGTGTTGGATGCTGCGGACGATGCCAGCTTTCTCTCTCTAGGCTGGCATGTTGGCCAGGCTTTGGATCATCAACATGTTCCCAGTATCTTGTTCGCGCATTGGGCCGGAAAACAAAGTCCGTACTTGCAGCTTCTACAAATCGTTGCCCGACGCACGCCCGCTCTAGGACGCTGGATGCGGGCGGACAAGTACTTTCAGGAGACAGACGAACCCTATCATCAAGAACGCTTAAGTGCATCGGCGTTTCGCTACAATTGGTTGGCCAACTCGGAATCTCCCGCCGATCTGTTAGCAGCAACCCAAGCCTTGCATCGGCTATGGGCTCGCAGCCGATCCTTGTTAAACCTCTATAACTTGAGCTGGCAACTGGAGCATGTTCGCACCCAAGCCACGTCGGCTGAGTCGGAAAGTCAAGATCCGCCGGGCAAGGCTGACCATCCTCTCGCTGAGGCAACCCAAGTCGATAACGAGTACCGATCAGATCAGTCCGATGCATCGCAAACCATGGCAGTCAAGGAAGAGACTTCGCCGACGGAACACGTGGCTCTGCCGCTTTCGCAGTTGGAACACCAGCTGGAGCAATTGCTCGAAGTGCAAGATGCATTGCTGGACGCGCCCGCCGATTTCAAGAAGCAATCCGAGTCAGGATTCCGCTTGGCCGATCAACTTGCCCGCGACATCCTGAAGCGTCTCGCTGAACAGTTGGTTCCTGGCTCATCCGTGCAAGATCCAAGCTCCAATGCCAGCGACAAAGCTGAATCCGAGTCCTCCGCCCGCGGCAGGCTGCTGCTGAATCCGCGCAGCGGGCCGCTGCGCGTCCGAGTTCGTAGCGATTCGGATCAACACTTTGCGGAGGCTGACTGGAACTATTCCAGTGGACGCGTGGGACATGACCGATACAGCTGCATCGACGTGCCTTCCTTAGGCTTTGTCTTCGCGCCCTGGACCGCCCAAGCTCCGGCTGCTCGACGTGATCGGAACTTGGCCGAAGGTGGCGGCCTGGTGCAGAACGAATTTCTGGAGGCCCAAGTCGATCCTGCAAGAGGACATCTGCGCAGTCTGCATGTGCCGGCTCGCCGTGGCAATCGATTGAGTGTCATGGTGGCCCGCAGGGATCGCCAGGGTGATGGAGGTTTCACCTACTCCGAAATGGTCGCCACCGATGTCAGGATGCTAACC
>JANSWS010000653.1 GCA_024743355.1 bacterium | reverse complement strand
TGGAAAATCGATTGGCGGAATCGGAAGCGTGGGCGCATCGCCCGAAGCCTGTGGTTTCCGTGAAGAAGCCCGTTGATATCGGCGACCCCAACGACTTTGTTGGCCGACAAAAGCTGATGTCCGATATGATTTGTCTGGCTCTGCAAACGGATTCGACCCGCTTCATCACCTTTCATTTGGGTGGCTCCGGAGGCGTGGTTCCAATCCCAGGGGTTGAGGAAGGCTACCACGCGCTCAGCCATCATGGATTGGATGAAGAGAAGCTGTCCCAATTGGCCTTGGTTGAAAAAGCCATCGTATCGACTTGGGGAATCTTCCTCCGCTCGCTTGCCGAATCGCAAGAGAGTCAAGCGAACTTGCTGGAATCGACCTCCGTGCTACTAACCAGCAATCTCGGCAATGCTTCCAGCCATGACAACAAGAATATGCCGGTTCTGTTTGCCGGCGGCGGCTTCCAACATGGCCAACATTTGGCCTTCGACCGCAATGCCAACTACCCTCTTCCGAATCTCTTTGTCAGCATCTTGCAGGGCATCGGCATCCATGCCGAACGTTTTGCGACCAGCACAGGAACGCTCGCCGGCCTGGAACATCCGGCCGCCTGATGCGAAAGCCAGGTTCCCTGCGCGACCCATCAGAAGCTGCGGGCGACGCCACGCTCTGGTCTCCAGGTGGGAGAAACCGTGGTATGCAAGTAAGGCAGCTGAATACAATCATTTGATGGGGCAATAAGTACTAGAGAACTTTGATCCAAACTTTCGCAATTCTTGTTCGAAATGCGCCTGGAGTTTGGGCCCAAAATCCTCCGTCGCATTTGTACCACCCACTCGCGATCAACACGCTAAGGCTCTTGTAGTACTCCCGTCAGCCAATGAAGTGTATTGAGTAGCAGTTGACCATTCTGAGCCGCTTCTGGGGAATTCAGGCCAAACTGCCGCCCCTGAGCAGATACTTGCGCCGAGAACATGGCGGCCTCACCGAACACGGCCACCCGTCCATTTCCCAACCGCCGAACCGCTGCCTGGCACCAACCGGTGACATCTTCCCGCGGAGTATCATCGGTGAATTGCCAAGCTACTTGTGGTTGCATCGACACAACATCGGGACCAAAGGTAAGAATGGGTTGGAAACCGTCGTCAATCTGAAAGGCGGATCCGGTGAAGGTGCTGATGGAGTCAATGTACTCGTCTTGATTCCGCCCCCGGGTAATGATGTGATCGCCGAGTTGACCCGACCTTCGATCAAATAGCTTCGCTTCCAGCACAAAACCGTTCAGAAACCGTGCTCCCAAGGCATCGGCCAGCTTATCGGCAGCGCCAGCAAAAGGCATGTGGTCTGCGATCAGCAATAAAGCACCGCCGTCATCAACCCATTTGGCTACCGCCGAAATCTCAGCCTCCGTAAACGCAGATGGCGTTGGCAGCTGCCAAAGATGCTCATTCTGTTCGGCAATCGCATTGGCGATAACCAGCACGCTCGCGTCTTGAAGAGTCTCTAGGCTAAAAGGTTTTAAGTTTGGGCGGACTACGTACCCGTCTCGTCGAAGCAATTTTACGAACGGCGCGTATCGCCCTTGGCTGGTGTGAAAGTTGAAGTGAGCCTCGTCCAGCAAGACCACCGGTCCCTTGCCTTCAGCGAAGGCTGGGGCTTTGACAATCGGCTCGTACTCAGCCGCCGCTTGCCTACGAGGAAGTGATGGAGTTGATAGTCGAGAGAGAGCGTTTTCGAATTCCTGGCTTGATAGAGCCCCGTCTTTGTCGACATCGACTTGTTCGATCAGCCGCGTTGGCAGAATGGGCCGTGCGATGGCTGTGAGTTCCTCTGCACTCAGTCGTCCGTCCGAATCCCGATCGGCGTCCTTGAACGCTGCACGCAGCAACGTCTTGCGGGACTCCAGACGATCATCCTGTGCCACGACGCTGCTCATCTGAATAAGCGCTGAAAACGCCACTAGCAGCAAAATCGGACGCATAGTATTACTTTCGAATGACTGCGGACAGCAAAAAAGGGGCACATCTTGCCTGACGCACTTCGAAGCCGCGTACTTATTTTGGGCAAAGATTCAATCTTCGACCCAGCGGTATGACTGAGTGCTATCGAAGCGAACTCGACAATCGTTGGTGCCGGTTGCACCGGGACGGCTGGCGCCATTCTTGATCAACGCGGATAACTCGCCGGTCATTTCTACCACCCGCTGCTGCTCGCCTTTGGCAAGATCATGGGCCTCGGCTATGTCATGAGACAAGTCATAAAGTTCGGCAACGGTTGGTTCACCCCGAGAAGCATTCAAGGTAGGCTTGCCAAGTCTGTAGACCAGCTTCCAATCGCCCTTGCGAAAGGCAAACTCGCCGAAGTTGGAATGGTTGACCATGGAGTTGCGTCGCTTTCTCTCCAAGTCCTGCCGGCCCAGGATTGTTCCGAGAAAACTGAAACTATCCTGGGCACAGTCGGCTGGTAGTTCCGCTTGTAGCAGGTCTGCGCAGCTGGCGAAGAGATCGGTTAGACAGACCATTTGGTCGGACGTCGTGTCGGCTGGAATGCGATCCGGCCAGCGCACCACAAAGGGTACGCGATGACCTCCCTCCCAAACATCGCCTTTGTGGCCGCGATAAGGCCCACTCGGCAAATGACCAGCGGCCAACAACTCATC
>JANSWS010000740.1 GCA_024743355.1 bacterium | reverse complement strand
CGGCGTCGCATTGGCCTTGTACTACGAAGAAGGTCGATTGGTACGTGCCGGGCTGCGACCACGAGATGGCATCCACGGAGAAGACGTGACCGAACAGGTAAGATTTGTCTCGGGTGTTCGCGATCAACTTGCGCAGCCGCTGAGTTGTTCCATTCGTGGGGAAATCATTTGCAAACTCTCGGATTTTGAATTGGTACAGCAGGAGTTGGAAGCCGCCGGAGAAAAGCTTCGAGCCAATCCCAGAAACCACGCTGCCGGCGGAATTCGCCAATTCCGAAATCCAGCCAAGACCGAGATGATGCGACTGTCCTTCGTGGCCTACGGTATTGAAGGCTTGGCCAATACTCCCTACCACACGGAAATCGACTGTGCGGTTTTTTGCAACGAGCAGTTAGGCGTACCTTACATCGAAACAAAACCCTTTCATTTCCAGCAACTGGCGGAAATGGAGGCGGAGGTCCCGAATCTGGACTATGAAGTGGATGGGGTGATTATCGGTGTGAATAGCATCGAAGATCGGGAGCAACTCGGACGTCATGGAGACCCGCGAACGGGAAATCCAAAGGGCAAAATCGCTTGGAAATTTCGTGAGGAGGAGGCCACGCCTGTTATTGAAAGAATCGAATGGCAAACCGGCAGAACTGGGAAAATTGTGGCGGTTGCGGTTTTCCCGCCGGTGCGTCTGGCGGGCACCAATGTCTCACGTGCCACTTTGCACAACGCCGGATTTATGGAACGCAATCAGATTACAGTAGGATCGCAAATCTCGGTTCGCAAGGCTGGCAAGATCATTCCCAAGGTCACCGGTGTACTTGCCGGACAAGGTAAGCCCGAATTCCCCAAGCTCTGCCCCTCCTGCCAAACACCGACGCAGCTGATTCCTGGCAATAGTGCGGATATGCTTGAGTTGGTTTGTCCGAACAGGGATTGCCCCGCTCAAACGGTCAGCGGACTGTGCCATTATCTGGATACTTTTGGCGTCCTGGGGTTGGGAGAGAGCCGGGTAACCAGTTTGGTGGAAGGCAATCAAGTAGCCATTCCCGCCGACTTCTACAAATTGGAGGAGGAACACGTCATGGCCTGCGGTTTGACGGAGCGACAGTCGCTTCTGGCAATCGCTGCCATCCACATGGTGCCCAATCCGGACAAGCTCAGTAATCCGGAGCTACGTCAAGCCATTCGTTCCGCCAGCGCGAGCAAGAAGCAAATCCCGCTCTGGCAGCTGTTGGCTACCTTTGGCATTGGCTCGGCGGGCAAGGCGGCTGGAAAGGCATTGGAGGAACACTTCGGCTCCTTCGAAAGCATTCGTAACGCCACGGTCGATGAACTGGTACAAGTTGCGGACATAGGCGAGAAGACCGCTACGGCTATTCATCAATATCTCAATGAGCATGCCGTGGAAATTGATTTGTTGCTAGAACATGTAGAACCCATCACTCAGCAAGCTGGCAAGCTTTCGGGAAAGAGTTTTTGCTTCAGCGGCAGCTTTGAACTTGGTAAACGCTATTGGGAACAGCGGGTTGAGGAATTGGGCGGGAAATGCAGCGGAAGTGTGTCAAAGAAGACAGACTATTTGGTGGCTGGTCCCGGGTCGGGATCCAAAAGCGAGAAGGCTGAGAAATTGGGAGTGCCGATTTTAACCGTT
>JANSWS010000610.1 GCA_024743355.1 bacterium | reverse complement strand
CAACGGAGCAGACGGAGGAAGCAGAGGCGGGCTGCTCTGTTTCCTCTGTTCTCTTATGTTCCAAACGATTGAGGCGACGCACCAACACCGTTTGCCCGCCGCAATCCTATGCAGGGGAAAACAAAAATCCAGTCGATGCACTCTTGATCACGCGTCTGAAATGACTGCAAAACAAAAACTTGTGTGGTACAACGAGCCGGAGTGGAGAGTGCGATTGACCAATCGTTTGCAAAGGAGGAACCTCATTAAACATCCGGTACATCGACTTGTGCTGGTTCCCAGTCAGTTGGAACTGGACCATCTGCAAGATAGCCGTCTGATTGCAGAATCCCCGGTGGAACTCTGTGGATTCGGTTTGGTGGCTGCCGCAATGCGTACCATGCAGTTGCTCTCGCATTACCAACCACAGCAAGTCCTGCTGATTGGCATCGCCGGTGGCCTCACGGAACACATTCAAGTGGGTCAGGCCTACTGTTTTGATTCCGTCGCCTGCTACGGCATCGGCGTCGGCACCGGCAAAGATTTCTGTACTGCCGGCCAGATGGGTTGGCGGCAGCTAGAGCAGCCAATTCAAATCGGCGACCAACTGGATCTGCGTCAGAATTCGGCCGGCAGGCTTTTGTTAAGCTGTGCCGCTGCCAGCGGTAACCCCGATGATGTCGACCACAGGCTGGCCGCCTTCCCGCAGGCTGAAGCGGAAGATATGGAGGCCTTCGCGGTAGCAGCGGCTTGTCGCTTGGCGAAAATTCCCTTGACCGTTATTCGCGGAATCTCCAACCGCGCCGGTCATCGAGATCATCGTGAGTGGAAAATTGCGGATGCCATGTGCTCAGCGCGAGAAGTAGCCGAACGCGAGATGAGATAAGCTCTAACACATGAACACAATTCGACTGGCCATCTCCACCTGCCCTAACGACACCTTTGCCTTCCATGCCCTGCTCGAGGGACTGGTTGACACCGAGGGGCTCGAGTTTTCGTTTCAGCTGCTCGACATCCAGCAACTGAATCAACTGGCACTGAACGAACAGGCGGATGTGGTAAAGGCTAGCTTCGCTGCCGCGGTCGAACTCGCAGATCGCTATTGGGTACTGCCGAGCGGCTCCGCGCTGGGGTTTGGGGTCGGCCCACTGCTATTGTCAGGCGAACAGGGTCAGCTACCGCAGTCCACCGCCCAATGCACTCTCTGCCCCGGCAAGCACACAACTGCCGCGCTGCTGTTCGAGCTTTTCTATCCCCACACGACCCGCGTTGAACACGTCGTCTTCTCCGAGATCATGCCCCAATTGCTGGAAGGTGCGGCTGATTTTGGAGTCTGCATTCACGAGGGTAGATTTACCTGGCAGCAGCAGGGGTTGCATTTGGTCGAAGATCTGGGGAGTCGCTGGGAGCAAGAAACCGGCTGCCCCCTGCCCCTGGGCGGGATTCTAGCATCCCGCAGATTGCCGTCTGAGACGACCGCCAAAGTGCAGCGTGCCCTTTATCGTTCCCTGCAATTCGCGAGACAACATCCAGAAGCGGCTCTGGTTTCCATGAGACGTTATGCGCAGGAATTCGATGATCAAGTGCTGATACAGCATGTCGATTTGTATGTCAATGAATGGACGCTCGATCTGGGCAGCGTCGGTGCGCAAGCTCTGGCCGAATTCTCGCGGAGAGCGAACAAGGCTCGAGTCACGCAAGACTCGCAGTCCAAGATCCAGCAACCATTTGAGATCTTTCCAGTTTCCGCCTCGCATCGCGCTCGGGACGGGTGTTGCCAGCCGCCTCTCCCACAGATCCGTACCTGAAGTAATACCTCATACGGATCTTAACTCAATTCTCATTCTCAACTCGCAACCGGTCTATCCCGACGTTTTCTGTGCCCCATGTTCCCACACGGATCTTCAATCGGAACGGCTAGCAACATATTCATCATAGGGCAACGATAATCCGAAGCTCATTCGTCATCGAGGCCGTACTGCGTGCGGAGCTCCCGTGAATGCTTTCCTGCAGGAGTTCCACGCTCACCTTTCATGAAGTCGTTGATCGAGGCGTTGATCGCAGCCACGTTAGCGGCGTGTTCGGCGTCGCTGGGGCGCTGGAGCATCCAGAGGTCAAAGAGTTCTGGCAGACCTAGCTCCGTTGCCTCGCCACTGGCGATTCGTTCCTGGACAAACGCCGAGAAGCTCTTGAGGTCGTTCTCTGCGGTAGACATGGTTTATCTCCTAGTTTCTGCAATTATGCCTCAGTTGCAAACAAAATCAAAGCGTCGTATCGCGGGTGAACACCCGTCGAAGGAGGGCAAAGCACTAAACCGACACGACGAATAGAAGATGTCGGCTTTCATCATTGTGCTAGGTCAATGAATGGACGCAAAAGCCAAAACGTTGGTGTTCACGTGGTTCCGGGAGTGATTCACTGTTTGAGGTGGATTGGCCACACGAAACTCGTCGTGCATCCGTTGGTTCTGGCTGCCTTCTTCACGTCAGTCTTTCTCGTACTTAGATTCGTGCTCGTGCTCAGCGCAGCGGTGCTCGTTATCGTAATCGATCGCAGCATCATACGCTGTGCCCGGCTCGGCCACACCATCGAACTTCATCGCCATACGAGTCAGCATCGCCACGATCCGGTGCAGCATCGCTTTCATCGAAGCATCATCCTGAACCTTGATGCCTTTGATCTTCACCAATACGTCCTGAATCGCGGCACACTCTAGGGCGGAACCGCGTGCAATGTCCAGAAATCGAGCACGATCTTTGAGGCTCCGCTTTCCGTTGCCCTCGGCAATGTTCAGTGGGATCGATTGGGCAGCGCGAAGCCATTGATCGGGAGCATGTCGATAAAGCCTTTCAAGTGGTTGTGCCGCCTCGAATGACCGAGCAACGTAATCAATCGACAGCCGACACACGTCCAGTCGTTCGTGGTCGAAGGATTGCGCAGTCATCAGGGCTGGTTCCGATTACGATTACGAGCACCGTCGCTACGCGACTGAGCACGAGCACGACGGCTGGCAGCCAGAACTTAATCATGACCGGTCCGGCCAGCGGATAAGGGGTTCAAACGGGCTTATTAGCTGATGATTTGGTAACCGGATTTCGAACCTATCACTGCTTGTTCTACTAGTCCTCAATCAAGCGACCGCTGATTTCGATTTTGACCGATTAGCAGGCGAAAAT
>JANSWS010000192.1 GCA_024743355.1 bacterium | reverse complement strand
TACGTGGCCCAACTCGCTTTGCATGGCAAGAACAACGATCCCCATTGGCATTGCAGTAGCCACCTATGAATGACAACACGCATGCGATCACCCATCCTGCCACCGCAAAGTGTCGCACGCGCACAACTGCGCACACCACCTACGTGGAACACAAATCTGCCATGCGCTGACGGCAAAATGCTGGCGGTGGGCATGCCGATTGGCCCCAAGGACTGGATCTATCTGGTAGACGCGGAAACTGGCGAGCAGCGGTCCATCCTGAAGTCTGACATGTGGAAACCGTGGGCAGTGCGTTTCACCCAGGACGGAGAGCTTTTGTACTCCAGCGGTTGGGATGGTGCGATTCGCCGCTGGGATGTCGAAAGCGCCAAAGAGCTGCCTTTGCCGAAAGGGATTCGGGCAACCAGCTCGATTGCAGTGGCAGCCGACGGACAACGGCTGGCCTTTGTGGACGGAGCGGGTCAAGTGCGGATTGTTGATACCAAGAACGGCCAGCAGCAGTGGGGATTTCAGCCTCAGCACGCCAAAGCTGATCGACTTCAATTTGCACCCGATGGCCAAAGCATTTTTGTTGGCGGTGCTCGCGACGACACGGTAGCAATCGAACGTTGGTCATTCGACAAGCAGCACATGGATAGCCATTGGCATTGGCCCGTGGGGGAAGATCCACACTCAAGTCTGGAAGCGCTGAGCATCACCGAGGATGGAAAGATCGTAGCGGGAGCCGTATTTCGGCAACACAAGGCCTATGTATGGGAGGCGGATACAGGAAAGCTGCTTGCCGAGTTGCCCCACAAAAGCGTCTATGGCTTGGATGTGGCTGCCGACGGAAAGACACTGGTAACCGTCGGCTGGGATCGCATGCTGCGATGCTGGGAGGTTCCCTCAGGCAAACTGTTGAAGCAGGTCGCGGTCATGGATTTCTTTGACAAAGCCGCGTTGAGAAATGCCGATCGTCGCATGTACGGCGTGTGCTACGCTCCGAACGGCAAGCGTCTGGCAATCGCGCACATGGATGGTGAAGTAAGCATTTGGAACGCGTCTGATTCTGGCGAGCCGAAACTTCTTCACACCTTTCCGGCTTTTCGCAGCTTCAGCTATGGAGCCCTGGATTTTTCGCCCGATGGCCTATGGTTAGCCGCCGGTGATTCGGGCGGAAGCGTCGCAGTTTTCGATTCCTTTGCGGGTGACAAGGTACTGGACGTTGGGCGTCATCAGGACCTGGTTTACACCGTCCAATTCGGACGCGACGCAACGCAACTGGTCAGTGGTGGCCGCAATATTGGATTTCTGTGGAACCTGTCAGGCGACACACAGAGTTCTTCGGACGAGTCGCATGCTCAACTGTGGCAGGACCTGGCGAGCTCCAACACGGATAACGTCTGGCATGCCGTCGTGGCTGGTAAGGATCAAGAGTCATGGACCGCCTACGTGATGGATCGTTTGATGTCCATCCAGACCGTCATGGATCCCGAAAGTGTAACGCGGTCGCTGGATGACGAGGCCAAACAGCGACGTTTGGAGTTGCTGCAAAAAGCAGTAGAGCAGGATAGCAGCGTTGAGTACAGCAAGACGGTGCATCGAGCCTTATCGGTCTTGCAAATGAGTCCTTTGCCAAAGTGCGACGAATTTCTGAAATGGTGTGCCGCGCAACATCCTAATGAAACAGTAAGAACCTTGGCCGCACGACTCAGGGACTAGAGCATTACGACCATTGGCATCGTCGCTAATAACTCCGCGATCTTAGCGGCTAGGCAAAAAAATGAAACGATCGCGGGGAACATCGATTAAATCTACGGGACATCGGCCCAGAGTCGCCGATCACTCTGTGATCGTAGCGGCGTGCCGAAACGCTACGACCGGCGGGGCGGTCGGCGACTCTCATTCGAAACGAAATCGCGCTTCAATTAAATCGGCGATCAGCGACTTTCTGACCGCGACGTCTTAATTCTTGGACGCACTATTCCCCGAGTGGAATGGTATCCATAAAGCCAATCATCATTTCATCCCAGCTTTGATCTCCCCAACCAACGCTTCGATCAGGGTCGGGATTCACCAAATTCGCCTCGGAATTATCGTAGACTGCGGTGCACTGGATTCGCGTGCCTTGGGGCAATTCCTTCGGCTCTTGCAGAATGTACTTCAGCTGCCAATTGAAATCATATTTGGGTACATCCAAGAGAATTTCCCGTGTGCCATCGGGATAAAATGCTTCGTAGCGGAACGACTTGCCGCGAACGTGCATGTGGGGAGTCATCGCCAAAAGCAATTCGCGCTGACGTGAGCGGTAGTCCGCTTGGACTTGGTAATTGGGATCACGAGGCGGAATCAGGAATTTGTTGGTGATTGCAATCTGCCCTTGGACCGTGCGTTTCACCTGAGCTTCGTCCATGAAACAGACGCCCGCATAGCTCATATCTGTCTGCTCGGTTCCATTAGGAGTGTAGTGCATTTCAAACAGCAACTTGGAACCTGCGGGTACTTTAAGTGCCAAGCCATCGTCGTAGTGAATCGGCAGACTTCCCGGGGCGTAACCCACCAGCACATTGCGTAGATCCATACGGCGAGCATCGGGCGGGATAACGAAAACCAGGATATGATGCACGACGGCGCGATTTTGCGGACGTGCTTCGGCAGCATAGATGAACTTATCTTCTTTCCAGCCGGGATCCACGATGAAGCGCTGATAATCCACAACCCCTTGAGCGGGAACTTGGAATGGTTGATCGTTCATTTCAATGATCTGATCGGGCTCCGGTATCTTCCAACCATCCACAAATTCGGGAGGTGGAGGCATATCAGCCGGATCACCTTCCGGCATTCCATTGGCCACCCAAGCTTTCAGAGTTGCAATTTCATCGGCGCTCAGCCGTGCGTCGTTGGCGAAATGTCCATAATCGGGATTGGCATTCCAGGGCGGCATCCGATTATCGTCAATCACTTCCAAAATGGTGTCTTCCCAGCCCAAAACATCCTGGTAACTGGTCAGAGTAAAAGGCCCAATCTCTCCGTCGCGGTGACATTCAACGCAACGAGCATTCAAGATCGGGGCCACGTCACGGGAGAAGGTTATCTCGCCTGTCGGTTCAGAAGTTTTTACACGACCGATAATGCACCCGATGGCTTTAGTTTCCGGCTTGGAGACTTCTTTTCCGGCAAGCAATTCAGAGATGGCATTCCGCAAGTCGGAGTCTTCCGTCTTCTCGCGTGAATATCCGACGCCATACTGATCGTCGATGCGACCGTGGTAGCGAAGGCTGCGGTCACGGTCAAACACGAACACTTCCGGAGTGCGAGTCGCCCCCAGCGCGTCGGCCAGCCGATTCCCCACGTCTTTCAGAATGGGAAAATTGATTTGGTGACGGTGCACATAGGCGGTTAATTCCGTCAAACTGTCCTGTTTATTGGAGCTGATACCAATAAAGGCCACGTTGTTATCCGCAAATTCCTGGCTCATGCCCTCTAACTTCGGGCCGTAGAGCTTGGCGAGCGGACATTCCGTTCCCAGGAATGCCAGCACCACGATGGGCGAATCCGAAAAATCCTGCAGAGCAACCTGCTTACCGTAATTGTTGTCGAGCTTGTACTCGCGAAACACGGACTGGTAATCCACCGCCAGGGTGGGTGCCACCATCATGGCGAAGAGAGCCACGCCAAGGAGATAAAACTTGATCTTCATAGGAACCTGTGGTTTCACAACAAGAACAAATCCAGAATCAAAATCAATTCACCGCACTCTAGGCTGCCTGGCCATAGACATAAATGGCTATTCTAGAAGATTTGAGAAATCTTTACGAAAGTCGGCAAAATCTTAGCTCAAAGCCTGTTTTGGCAGGCCCGATGCCCAGGCTGGCTTCCCGTATCCGGCGGCCTGGCGGGCTGCAACGGAGAATTCAAGAGTCGCTTCCCTCGAGCAACCATTCTTCCGTAAACGCCGCATGTTTCATGCTTTTCCCACCTTCCACAAAATAGCTGTAGACCACGTGGATGCGGCCATCCCTGCCTTGTATTACGACCGGGTAATGGTAGGAGCCTTGCTCGTGCTTTTCGAGGTGTCGCGTCCATTTCCATGAACGTCCTTCGTCGGTCGACAGGGATACGGCCAGGGAACTGCGAGAATTGGGCCCCCCCTGGCTGTCATTGTAAACCAGCAACCAGTGGCCATTGTTGAGTCGCACGGCATCAAGTCCGGAACCTGGATTGGGCAGTTCCATAGCGCCCACCGGCCCCCAACTCATTCCATCATCTTGTGATTCCGCCACGCGAATTCGGTTGAGCGGTCCATTCTCACGCATATAGGCCACGAGTGTCCCATCGTCGCGGCGGAGCACGCTCGGTTGGATCGCGCCGAAGCCAAGCGTCGGCTTTCCGGAGAACCAAGTTTGTCCACCATCATCGCTGATGGCCATGATCGAAAGTGAAAACGTATCGGTATAGAGCGGCAGAAGAATGCGTCCCGAAGGCAAGACAGTTGGCTTGCAACGGGGCTGCCAGCCCAAACGCTGATACAGTTTGTCATTCAAGCGTTCTCGGACCTGCGTTATTTCCTGCCGCAAGGAATCATTCAACAGGTCGTCAAACTTAAGAACCAAATCTGCAAGTGCTTTCAGTGCCGGGGGCCCAAAATCATCTGGCTTGAGAAGCACCAGTCCTTGCTGCTCCCAGTCCGGAGCACCATCATGGGTGTACTGCGAGGCAACCCGGTAGTTGGTCAGGCAGGACTCCCAGGTGTTGGCCAGAATCGTGGGCCAAAACAACCATAGTTTCCCGTGGCCATCGATCATCATACAGGTATTGCAGTCTGGAAAGCCTGGCGTATCCGCCATCACGAAGGCTTCACTCCATTGCTCGTCGCCCTTTTTCAATCGGGCTCCATACACGGCCACATCATCCGCCTGCCGCTCTCCAGCTCCGCGATACCAGGATACCAGCAAGTCTCCATTGGGGCACTCCACAATCCCGGGTGCATGATTATGCTCCGGGTGAAGCGGAAAGATCAACTCGCTGCGCAGGCTTGCAGGCCCGCTTTCTTGAGCATCCAGATGCTGCACGGTGCAGCAGACAAGCAGTAAGAATCCCAACAGTCGCCAAGCATATGACATGGATGTATTCCATTGATTTGCAGAGGAAGGTTCAAACGTAGCTACGCTCGCCAGAGCGTGGAAAATAAGGAGCGTCAAGAATAAGGAGCGTCAAGAATAAGGAACGTCAAGAATAAGGAACGTAGAGAATAAGGAGAGTCGAGAATAAGGAGCGTCGAAAGGCCAAAGCGTGGAAAACAAGGAGCCCAGGCTGGCTGGTTATTAGCTTGGCACATAATGTGGACCATGGGCAAGTAGGCTGGTCATTCTGTTTCAGCATCAATCCTCCACGCTCTGGCGAGCGTGGCTACCTTCGCCAGAAGGTGGATTGTGCAAGAGATCCACGCTCTGGCGAGCGTGGCTACTGGTGGAATTAGGTATCATGGCGTTCATATCCCGCAACAAAGCTACAGGTGCCCCCATGCAACATCCCGTTCCGTACCCCTGGCAATTCATGCGATCCCTGCTGCTGTTGAGTGCATTACTTGGACTACTGGTCCATGCCCGTCCGTGTCTCGCGGCAGTATCGGCAGAGCGTCCTAACATTTTGTTTATCATTGCTGATGACGCTTCGCGCGATAGCTTCGGAGCTTACGGCAGCACCTACGTCAACACGCCCAACTTTGATCGTATTGCCCGAGAAGGGGTACGATTCACTCAGGCTTACAACTGTAATCCCAAGTGCGCGCCTGCCCGGGCTTGTATCTTGACGGGAAGATACTCGTGGCAATTGGAAGAGGCGTGCAACCACAATCCATTTCTGTCCGACAAGTGGAAGTTTTATCCGTTTCTGTTGGAAGAAGCCGGCTACGCGATTGGCTACACCGGCAAGGGCTGGGGACCTGGAATTCACGCCGGCATCGATGCGGGCAAATCAAAATTCCAAAACGTCAATCCGGCTGGTCGCCCCTACCAATCGGCGACACTTAAGCCGCCCTATCAGGGAATCAGTAACGCGGATTACGGTCAGAACCTGGATGATTTCTTGGATCAGAAACCCGTTGATCAGCCTTTTTGCTTTTGGTTGGGTACTCGAGAACCACATCGCGGTTACGAAAAAGACAGTTGGAAGAAACAGGGACGCGACTTGCAACGCGTCACAGTGCCGGAATACTATCCTGACAACGAGACGATTCGCGGTGACTTGGCGGACTATGCGATCGAAGTGGAATGGTTTGACCGCTGGATCGGCCATGCTCTGGATTCGCTGGAGAGCCGCGGGTTGCTTGAAGACACATTGATACTGGTCACCAGCGATCATGGAATGCCTTTCCCACGCGTCAAGGGACAGATCTACGACGACGGATTTCACGTCCCCATGGCGGCCCGTTGGGGTGCGAAGATACCGTCAGGCCGGGTAGTCAGCGACTTTGTGACCTTTCCAGATATAGCCCCAACTCTACTGGAGCTAGCGGGCCTCGAGCCGCATGCGCAAATGACCGGCAAGAGTTTCGTCCAACAGTTGTTGTCGGACCGGTCCGGACGCATCGATCCGCAGCGCGACCACACCTTGCTTGGCAAGGAACGGCACGACATCGGACGCACCGATGGCGATTTACTTTCGGTGGGCTATCCGTCACGGGCCTTGAGAAACGACCACTACCTGTATGTCAGAAACTTCAAGCCCGATCGATGGCCAGTGGGGAACCCAGAATATGATTTCCCCAACTGTGATGGCTCTCCCACCAAGTCCTATCTTACTGGACTGTCACAGTTAGATCCGGACTATCGCTATTTCGAACTCAGCTTTGGAAAGCGGGCCGAGGAAGAGCTTTACGATATGGAGAAAGATCCCGATTGCGTTCATAACCTGGCGGGCAGCCGCGAGCATCAGTTGCTCAAACTGCAACTTTGGGAACAGCTCAAGCGCGAACTGGCGGAACAGGGGGATCCGCGTATTCTCGGACAGGGCGATATCTTTGACTTTTATCCCAATTGCCGCATTGATCGCCAACAACAACTTTACGCACGCCCAGATTACGATCCCGTGCAAATCTTCGAACAACGCTACAACGTTGTAGAACCTAACGGACAAGATCCCGGGAAGCAAGCTGGTTTGCACGACCGCTCATCGCCCGCGGTCGGAGCAGTGCAGGGCGAAGGTAACCTGAGACTGGTGGAAACGGCAGAAACCATTTCCATACTGCGCGGCAATGTTTTGATTCTGGCCTACAACAAACAGCCGCCGACCCTGCCAACAGGCATCGATCCGGTCTATCGACAGAGCGGCTTCTTGCATCCGGTGAACACACCGCAAGCGGTAACCGTTAGCGCCGTCTATCCGGAAGACCACCCGCATCAAAATGGGATTTTCTCGGCTTGGGTGCGGACGAAATTTCGTGGACACAGCATCGATTTCTGGAACTTGGCCGATCGTTCGGGCAAAGTCCTGCATGAGTCCGTGATCAGTAAGTCGAGTCCGGATGCGATACTCCCCGAATTCAGTGTGAGTCGGCTGCATCGAGCATTTCTGCCAGTCGAAGGTTCCCCAGCGACGGACGGCACCGCGTCGAGCATCGCCGTCGACGTGCTGCGAGAAACCTGGAACATCCGCATGCTGGAAGCAAACGACGAGTCGAATTGCTTTGAGATTGAGATGATGCAAGAGGCACTGACGGATGATCCACTGACCATCGAAGAATACCACTACGGCGGCTCGGCAGTACGCGGCCCCGTGGATTGGCTGGTCGCCCAGGCCGGAGATCGATCCGTGAGTTACATGTTGAACTCGGCAGGCTCCGACAGAGTGCAAGGCAATCACGAGAATGTTCACTGGGTTGCTCTGAGTGGCCAAATCAATGGTCGGCCGCGAACCATCACGGTCATGTCACATGCGGATAACTTTCGGGATCCGCAAGCGGCCCGTTTGCACCCGACCAAGCCCTACTTCTGCTTCGCCCCCTGTGTTGATGGCGAGTTTATCATTGACAAGGATAAGCCGTTTCGAAGTCGCTACCTGTATGTGGTAACCGACGATCATCCCAACCCGGAATGGCTCGGCCGCCAATGGAAAAACTGGACGCAAGGAAATTGACATGTCACCTTGGACTCGCTGCTTATTAACGCTCGCGTTAGCCTTCTTCGCCCTGCAGCCGCAGATGGTCAGCGGCAAGACGGCCAGCGGCAACGCGGCTCAACCGAATGTGCTGCTAATTTGCGTCGATGATTTGAGGCCAGAGTTGGCCTGCTATGGAGTCGACTACATTCACTCCCCCAACATCGACGCCTTGGCAGCCGCGGGAACGTTGTTCACTCAGCATTACGTACAAGCTCCAACCTGTGGAGCTTCCCGTTGTGCTTTGCTAACAGGCCGCTACGGGGATGCCGGTAACGATGCGCTTTTTCGCAGAGCAGCCCGCATGAAATCTGGAACGGAGGTGGTAGCCAGCCTACCAGCTTGGTTTCGAGAGCATGGATATACGACGGTTTCGGTGGGCAAGGTATCGCATCATCCAGGTGGGCGTGGAGGTGCGAATTGGGATGACGAGCAACAGCCGGAAATGCCCAATTCCTGGGATCGCCATCTCCTGCCGGCGGGAGCGTGGCAACATCCGCGGGGTTGGATGCATGGTCTTGCGCATGGAGAAATTCGAGAGAGTGCGGAAAGCATGGATGTCTACCAGTCGCTGGAAGGCGCTGATGACATTTATCCCGATGGGGTGTCCGTTGCCGAGGCCTTGCGGCAGATGGATCTGTTGAGTCACCAGGAGAAGCCTTTTTTTCTGGCAGTTGGCATCTTGCGTCCGCATTTGCCATTCGGTGCACCCGCGCAGTACATGCAGCCCTATCTGAAGGTAACTCTTCCCGAGATCCCACACCCGGGCAAGCCGTCCACGCGAACCACTTGGCACCGATCCGGGGAATTTATGAAATACAATCGTTGGGGGCGTGACCCGAATGAAGATGCAGCCTTTGCGGAAGCGGTCCGTAAGCACTACGCGGCTTGTGTTTCCTATGCGGACGCGCAGGTTGGTCGCATCATGGATCGACTGCAAGCCAATCAGGACCGTCAAAACACGATCGTAATCCTCTGGGGAGACCATGGCTGGCACCTGGGCGAACACGCCGTGTGGGGCAAACACACCCTGTTCGAAGAATCGCTGCGTTCGCCGCTGATCGTGCTTGCCCCTGAGCTTACAGCCAAGGGAGGTCAGGTGCATACCGTGGTAGAATCCATCGACATTTATCCAACGCTTTGCGAATTGGCGGATCTACCAATCCCCGAACAATTGCATGGTCAGTCCCTGTTGCCCACCATCCAGGGGTCACCGCCGCAGGAGCCATACGCGGTTTCCTATTTTGGAAGTGCGCAAACCCTGCGAACCGCAACTCATCGTTTAGTGGCACACAAGGATGGTTTTATGGAGTTGTACGATCATGGCGCCGGGGATGGCGAAACAGTCAATTTGGCGGACTCCCAACCAGATTTAGCCCAGAAGTTGCTGCAGCAATTGCAGCAGCACTTGTCGAGCGATGCAACGTCGCCTTGATGTTTACTACGAGCCCACCGTAGGCCGATCGCCACGGACGGGTAATAGACGGTGTGCAAGGCAATCGCATCAAGTAGGCTCGTAACAAGCTCCGCTTGCTGCCTTGAAAAAGCGAGCGAAGCCTTGCAACCCAGCCGAAAGGCGGAGCGATGTTACGGCGAGAGTTCAGCCGCACGCCACCCGGAAAGTTTGCAGCACCCCGATCGCCGCGGACCGGAGCCCAAGGCGTTACCCAGACGAGACGCCGGCGGCAGATGGAGCGGGCATCAATCAGCATGAATTATTGAGTGCCGGCATGAATCATCAAATGCAAGCATGAAGCGACGCCAAGCAGGTTCCCTCAGTGCCCCGTAACTATCCGGGTGCTGCCTGCCTACAGCAGAAACATAACCACTCTAGCCGTAACTGCACTTCGCACTTGCTGGCTGTGTGGCAATAGTTTCGCTCCATTTTGCATTGACTCGCGTGCTCGTTGGTTACGAGCCTACTCGTCCGCCGCAATCGTCTCGGAACGTCGGCAGGTCCCTGATCGCCACGGACGGGTAATAGACGGTGTGCAAGGCAATCGCATCAAGTAGGCTCGTAACAAGCTCCGCTTGAGAACAAAGCGAGGCGAGCGAAGCCCTGCCAACGACGTGTCATGCGGAGCGATATTACGGCCAGAGTACGGCCGCATGCGACCCGGAACGTGTGCACTTATCCAATCGCCACGGGCGGGATTGTTAGACGCTGCCCATGCGGGTCAACTGCAGCGGAATGACCAAGCACGAATCCATGTGAACCCGGCAGAACCCAGCGGCGGCAGCCAAGGTGAACCCAGGTGTATCGGCAGTAATCTCCTCAAGTCCCCCGTGACACTCCGGGTACTTCCCACCTCCAGCAGAAACCGATCCACCCCAGCCGTAACGGCACTTCGCACTCTGAAGCTGTATCTCCAGCGTTTCGCCTTGAACTGTTTTTTTGGCACAGGTGATCGTTGGTTACGAGCCTACACTATGTGTACGGCTGGTTGTCTGGGGCTTCCCGAATGCTTTTCAAATCCGCGCGGCTATCCTCGTAAGTTTCACAAAAGGCAAGGGCTCGAGGATCGGGACTCACGCCCCACTTCGCACACGCTTGCTGGTAGAGCTCGGGCCACCAGTTCCGATGCTGGGTGAACCCTTGCTCGCGATACCAGCTCCAGCGACTCATGACCTTATTCCAACAGCGGTCGCCGTACTTGAGAGCTTCAACCAGCGATGAAAATTTCGGAACGTACCAGCGGCGGCCGATCTGTGCGTGCAGAACTTCGTCCGCCCAATCAAAGTCCTGAAACAGACCGCATAAGGGATCGCCGCTTTGCATCGCGACTTCCCATTCGAAGCGTTTGCCTGTTTTGGGCATTAAGCCTTGTTCAATAAAGAACAGGACCCCGTGGCGTTCTCGCGCGGTCAGCTGGGTATTCAGATTCAGTGACCAGGTGAAATTGATCGGTATCAAAGTCCAATCAATGCCCAGCGAGACAAATCCGACTTCGCCCATCATGGCATGCCGCGCTTCATCCCAAAGCTGGCGAACCATCTCGTAGTAAAACGCCCATGGCTCTTGATCCTTGAGCTCCGTCAGTATGCTGGCCATCGTCTCCGGCACATCTAGTTCACGCAAGCGCTTGTAATACATCATCAGCGACTTGTCGCGAGCAGAGAATGCTTCGTCATACAAGAAAGCTTCGGGATTTACGCCGGCGTTGTAGGGATCTTGAAATCTCTCGTCGCGAGCTGGAAGCGAATTGAATTCGGACTTCGAAGTGGAATACAACCTGGGTGGCAGACTGGGCTCGCCCGATGGCTGTGAAGCTGAGTCAGCTTCCCCGGTAGTATCCTTTCGCGTAATGGCCGCCTGCAGACACGTCTCGAGTGATGCCAACCATTCATCGCTGGACGATTGCTCGAAATCATCTTCATGCGCCGGCTCATGAGCCGCGAGAGCGGAGACTACCTGCTTTCCCTGATCGAGCATTTCGCTTAGTTCGAAAGCAAGCCATTTGGCGACGCGCACCGTGGGAGCATCGGCCAATGGATGCGCATCCTGCTGCAAGCTCTTGCAAGCCTCCAAAATACGAGCCAGCACAAGTTCGTAAACCGCTCTGCAGAATTCCAATCTTTCGGGACAGCCTTGCAGCTCATCCGTCAACTGCCCCAAGGCTGGATGTGGTACGTGCTCCAAACCGAGTGGTGGCTCGCGCATCTCCGCCACCCGCCGCCTTATCAATTCGGTATGTTCCGCGGCCAGGTAGGCATGATGACTGAACAGAGTCTTCAATTCGTAAATCGGCTCGGACGTGATCCGAAAAACCCAAATTTCGCTTAGCCGTTTTAGCAGGTAGTGTAGAACCTTGAGTCGATTCACACTTTCTTCCACGCTCCACTCCGCGGCGACTGCCCGTTGCATATCGCACAAACCGGCCAGCATCGGAAGATCCAGCAAAGAGCGATAGGCGGAAACTGCTTGCTGAGCATCGCTCTGATTCATAAGCGGTCGCCGAATAACATGAAGAACTTGCTAAAGCGATTTCAGGTAACGCACAAGATCATCCAGCTCTTGTTCGCCGAGCGGCTTTGAAAGCTGATGTTGCTCCCGTTCGAAGACATCCCGCAGAGATTTCGCGCGGGCATCGTGCAAGAGTGAAGTCTGACGCTGGCTCACCGAGACCAGGCTGGGCGGATTAAACCATCGCATGCCGTTTTCGTCCCACAGGCCGACGTCGTAAGCTTCGCCGGATGTCAGACGTTCTCCCGAGTGGCAATCCGCGCAACCCAGCTCCGAAAACAAGCGTCGTCCCCGCTCCAATTGTCCCTCGGCAGATGGCCCATGCTCAAGTCGAGCCTCTCGCAGGCTGGGCGGTGAGGCCAGGGCAGCCACATACGTTGCTATGGCTCGAATCATGTTGGGCGAAGGCTCGCGGTCACCCGCCATCGTCGAGCGGATGGAATGCCCGACCTGCGTTTCCAGACTATCCACCTTGCCGGACCAAGCATAGGGCATCGTATCCGCCTGTCCCAGCAAGGACAGCACACGCTTGGGCGTGCCATAGCTGCCATCGCTGAAGTTATCGTTCAGCTGACCATTGGTATGCCCCTGGCTGTGGCAACTGTGGCAGCTCATCCAACCGTCGTGCGAAATACGCGAATTAAAAAACAGTTGCTCGCCGTACTCCACTTCGTTGGGCTCCCGCAAGGGTCCCAGCGATATCTGTTGAACAGCCATGGACTGAAGATCGATCACGGAGAGCGAGTCGCTAAACTGATTCACAACATACAGCAAGCTTTCGTCATGAGAAAAAGCACAATCAACCGGCCGATAGCCGACGTTGACTTGACGAAAATAGTAATCATCTTCATTGCCAATGGCGACTCGATTGGTACCTCCCAGCGTCACCGCAATGCGCCCCGCGCTAGAAACGGCCATGCTCGACGGATCTCCCGCACCGTTACCTGGGCTTCCGAGCGGATAGAACTTGCTTTTCTTGAATACCTGCTCCCCTGTCTGGTTCAACAGCCGCTCGGTCTGCAACCAGCGAATATTGTTGCTCATCATGCCACCCCACGTGATGTCGGTTCGAACCGAGCGGGCAAACTCATTTAACAACTGGTGTGGGAAGAACACCATGCTTTCATCCTTGGTTGCAGCCAAGCCTGTGACATTGTGACCGTAGAGTAGCGATTCATGCTGCACGCTAAATTCCGAATTACCGACGACTGCGTAGTGTCGTCCAAAGGCATCGACCACGAGCGTGCACTGGTGCTCCGGCAGTACCAGGATACATCCGCCGCACATGGGCAAATCAGCCTGTTCTCGCGCTGTCCATTGGGTAAATCGGCTGTCATTCGCAGCCAGTTTCCATCGGTAGAGGCGCTGCGACCAGATCCCTGTGGCCAGCAATTCACGCCGATGTTCATCCCACACTAAATCGTTGGGAGTTCCCGGCGCGGATAGACGGCAAACCGTCTCGACCCCGTGGGGCAGCAACCGCATGATGACAATCGTTTGTGAATTGCATTCCACAACCGCGAACACACGTT
>JANSWS010000428.1 GCA_024743355.1 bacterium | reverse complement strand
GCAAAGCCTGCGTCGGCACCCCAAACCCATCGCCACGAGGATGCCCCTGCGGCCGCAGCCCCGCCGCCTTCTGTCGAGTGCCACAGGAGCTCAACAGCGAAGAATGGTACCTCGTCCGACCCTCGGGCTCGTAGGTCATTCTTGGCCGCCGACTTGAAGGCTCGCACCAAGTTCCCGTGCAACATGCGGCGCCACTCCATCATGGGCAGGTGCTGACATTTCAACTTGCACGGCCTCCACAGCCTTGCCTGCATCCTGGGCAAAACGCCCCTCTCCAACCAACTGGTGTTGATATTGACTGAACTGCGAACGATCACCGAGGTCATGGGCAGTCCGCCGACCAAACCCGCGATCATATTGCCCACACCTTGGGCGACTAATTCGCGGTTCGGAGGCGACGTTCGCTGCTGTGGATCCAACCGGTCGACAGCCTCCAGATTCAGCAAGGTCTCCAAAGAAGCCACGATGGCAATCGTTACCGCCGCCAAGTAGAGTTTCGCATCGGCCCATACGCTAAAGTCCGGAAATTGGAGCAGCCCCATCAAGCCACTCTCCGCATCCGCAATGGGCACTTGCACCAGATGACTTTCCTCGATCAACCATGGTTCTCCCCAACGCGAGAAAACCTGGTTCATCAACACTGCCATGATGACCACAATCAGCGGAGCCGGCACGATCAACTGCTTCAGCCAATTCACGCGGTTCCAGATCAAGAGGATCGCCACGGACAGGACGCCAATCACAATCGCGCCCGAATGCACCTCGCCCTCAAAGAGTGTCAGCAACTCGGAAAAAGTATTCTCATGGTCCGGTTGCGTGAATGACATCTCGCCTTCTGGATCCGTATCATGACCAAGCAAATGCGGAATCTGCTTCAGAATCAAAATGACCCCGATCGCAGCCAGCAAGCCGCTGATCACACTGCTAGGCACAAAGTTGGCGAGACCACCTGCCTGGGCAATCCCCATCGCGACCTGGATCACCCCGGCTAACAAGACCGCAAACAGAAAGGCCTCGAAAGAGCCCAAGGCAGAAATCTGGGCCGCCACAATCGCCGTCAAACCCGCGGCCGGCCCACTCACACTGGTGTGCGATCCACTCAGCAAGCCCACCACGATGCCGCCGATAATGCCTGACAGCAACCCAGAAAAAAGCGGTGCGCCGGAGGCCAGGGCAATTCCCAAGCACAGCGGCAAAGCGACCAGGAAGACAACGACCCCGGATTTGAAATCCTGCAGTCCGGTAAATACGCGTCCAGCGATATCCGATTGGTTCATGCTCGCCACTTCAGTTTCATGTGCCTCTCAACCGGTCGGCCTGTATGGCGGGACCGTCCAACCGGGAGAGACCTCTCATCGACGGACTTCCTTTCGCCAGACCCTCAAACCCGGCGCCGCCTGGCCAGTCGAGCTCATTCCATAAGAACCTAACCGAAAACCACTGGCCGTTATGGCAATTCCCGCGCTTATCTTGGCTTTTCGGAAAGGTTTTGAACTCAGTAATTTCTACCCGGACAAGGGGAGTAACCTATCGCATGCTGTCACCCGCTACAACAGGAATGCAGAGCCGTGCATGCGGTCGGGCGGGGACTCCGAACCTGAGCGAAAACCATTCGCCGTCCTTGGCGTTAGCCGCGGTGTTCTTCGGTTTTCGGAATGGTTCCAGCGGCCAAACAGCTCAATCGTCATCACGTGACTTGGCTTTCGTTTTGGCTGCTTCGCCCGCCGCATTCATTCCGTCGGCTTGCCTTTGTCGCTGACGTTCCGCCTCGGCAGCAGCGGCCCTGGCCTTCAATTCCTGAACTTGCTGACGGATCGCCTCCAACTCGCGTTCCAAGCGGGCGGAACCCGCTCTCATTAAGCCCATTTGCGGCTCCGAACCGGCGCGTACCCGCTCCGCTGCCTCGGCTGCTCGTTGCAAATTCCCGATCCGCTCCTCGCGGCCCCGCATCTCGCGGAGCATGGCTTCCTTCTGTTGTTCCTGTGACTTCAATGCGGCACGTAGCTCATCGGCTTCGCGTGATACTTGCTGCAACTTCATGCCCAACTCTTCCTTTTCAGCCTCCTGCCGGCGCAAGGCAACGCTCAGATCTTCGTTCGCTGCCTGGAGCTTGCGCAGCTCTTGCAGCAATTCTTCCGGTGGCTCCGCACGGCGTTCCGCCAGCTCACGCGCCTCCGCTAACTCGCGTCCTACCGCACGCCGCATCTCGAGCGTTTCTCGTTGTTCGAGTTCGCCGCGTTCCTTGATTTCGGCGGCTTCCATCTCCAACTTTTCCCGGAGCCGATCGAGCTCGGCCTCCGCTTGTTCGAGCGCCTCTTCCTGCTCTTCTAACTCCTCTTCTTCCTCTTCCAACTCCTCACGCAGTTCCTGCAATTCGATCCGCTGGCGTTCCAAAGCTTCATGTTCCACCCGCCTTTCGAGCTCCAGCATCTCCAATTTCATTTTGAATTCCGCTTCCTGGATCTTCATACTCGCCTTCAACTCGAGATTCGCTTCCGTCAGCTGCAACAGCTTGCGAACCAGGTCCGAGGACATGATGTCGTCAATACTCTTCGCATCGTGATGCGGAGGGTGCGGAGGAACAAAGGCGCCGCGTCCCGGATTCTTGGGTAGCCCGTCGTACACCGGAGGTACGAATCGCTGCTCACCCTCTGGCCGCGGATCGCGATCACCTCGCGGCTGTGGTGGCTGTGGTGGCTGTGGTGGCTGTGGTGGCTGTGGTGGCTGCGGTGGCTGTGGTGGCGGATGCCCGACACCCGCTGCCTGTTCCGGTCGCGGTGGAGGTTCGCGACGGGGTGGCTGGTCGGGATGGAACCGTTGGTCGGGATGAGGCGGCTGATTGGCATGCGAAGGCTGCCCCTGCGGCGGACGGCGATCCTGGGGTTGGAAAGTGGCGACCGGGATGGCTCCGCCACCAGGCGACGATAGCCGAGGCGGAGCTTGCTGAACCCAATCAGGTTGTGGCGGTCGAGACGCGGCCGCGTTACCCGAACGCGATGCCTCGTGGATCACCGACTGGACGGGAGCCGAACTCGGCAAGCCCCATTGTGACTCGACCCCACTTCCCTCCGCTTGCGGCACATACCTCAACTCTTGATTCAGCTGCGGGTGCTGGCTCACCACCACTTGGGCTAAACCAAGGGTCTGCGCTGACAGCAAGCACAGCCACATTCCGCCTGCCGACCGCAGCCAAACTGGCATCGCGCCGCGTTGTGTCCGGGTGATGCGTCCACTTTTTTTCCGTCGCTGTGGCGATCGGACTCGGCCAAGGCTCAACATGCTGGGAACTCCTGCAAAGGGTTGAATGGGGTTACACCGGGTTTCTACCGTGCTCGTTGGTCGCTGATCGGGTTCGGCAGACCATTGGGGCCGATTGAGAACCCATCCGCAAACCATCAACCGCTCCGCGTTAGCGGTTCTCGTCGGTTTTTGTACGGGTTCCAGGCTCTTTCAACGGCCGCTGCGGCGGCTAGAGCCACCATGCTCGCGTCTAATCGCTACCAGCCAAAGTTCGCTCACGCGATGGAACGACAGAAAGTGTCTCCGGTCGCTCAACGTCGCGATCTTTCGCCTTTCGGGGCACCCTGCCATTGTAACAGCCCCCCACAGGCGTTGCGTTGCCAACCCTTTGCGCTTTGTTTCCATGGAAACGTGGGCTTCGCTGTAGTGGACGAGGCGATGAGTCCCTCGCGCTTGTAAATCCATTCAAAAATGCTGTACAACGTTGCCCAAACAAGCGTCCATCTCATTTTGAGCACTCCCTTGGCAAATATCCATGCAACCGAGCCGGATAAAGGGGATGCAGTTTGCCAGGAACCTTGCCACCAGGAACCTTGCCACCAGGAACCTTGCGGCCGATACCTAATTCGCTAGGGTGAAGCAGAGTTTGCGAGAAGTTGGAAGCATACCCCACACAATTATTTGGGTGGGCTGTCGATAGGGCGACAAATGGGCTACCCTCGCACTTCAATCAACAAGCCCGCGAGCTGTCCGGCCGCGGCTACCCACAAAATCAATCGATTCGAGTTACTAGGGCAGACATAGCGGAGACGAAAATTCAGCGTTTCAGCATTTCAGCGATGGCGAAAAGCATGGCGTCGTACCATCCGTCTTTTGCACAGCCCGCTTTCCACGGTATTGTTTCGGCCAAAGGATAAATTGATGAGCCAAGTTGTCGCGGATGTAAAGAAAGTCCCTTTGCGCAAGGATGTCGCCGCTGAGGACTGCTGGGATCTAGCCAGTCTCTATCCTAACGACGCAGCCTGGGAGGCGGATTTCAAGGTTTTTGAGCAGCGTATTGCTGGCTATCAGGATTTCCGGGGACGTTTGGGCGAAAGCCCCCAGGTACTGCTGGAATGCCTGCAGTTTGACGTCGAAATGGACCGCCTGGCCGAGCGTTTAGGGACCTATGCATTTCTCAAGTCGGCGGAAGATCAAGCAAATAATACCTACCAGGCTCTGGTCGCTCGCTTTCAAAATGTGGCCGTAAAAGCCGGACAGTTGGCCAGCTATCTGCGTCCGGAGCTGTTGGCGATCCCCGAAGAGACCATGAGCGCCTACTTGCAGTCGGACACGCTGCAAGATTTCCGACTCGTTTTGGAGCGCATCGACCGCTATCGAGATCACACCTTGACTGATTCCGAAGAAGCCTTGCTGGCCATGCAAGGCGAGATGGCGGGAACTGCCAGCAAGGTATTCGGGCAGCTGAACGATGCGGACTTGAAATTTGGAGAGTTGGAGAATGAAAAAGGGGAACGCGTCGAGCTGACCAATGCCACCTTCAGTCAGTTTCTGATTTCACCCGACCGCCAGGTTCGCAAGAAAGCCTTCCATCAGTACTACGATCAATTCGAAGCCCATGAAAATACGCTTGCGGCCACTTTGGCGGGCAGCATTCATGCCGATGTCTACTATGCTCGCGCTCGACGCTACGAATCCAGTTTGTCGGCAGCCCTGTTTCCGGACAATGTGCCCCAAGCCGTTTATGACAACTTGATCGCCGCGGTTCGTAATCAACTTCCGGCGGTGCACCAGTACTTTGATTTGCGTCGCCGCAAGATGGGGCTCGACAATCTGCATCACTACGACACGTACGTCCCCATCTTGGCTGATTTGGAGCAGGAACGCAGCTGGGACGTGGCGGTCGATACGGTAATTCGGTCCTTGCAGCCGCTGGGGGACGACTACTGCCAGGTCCTGACCACCGGGCTCAAGGGACGCTGGTGCGACCGCTACCCCAACAAAGGCAAGCAGAGCGGGGCGTTTAGCTGCGGCACCTTCGAGGCCGATCCCTTTATTTTGATGAACTACAAGCCGACGGTGCTGAATGATCTGTTCACCCTCACGCACGAAGCCGGCCATTCAATGCACAGCTACTATTCCTCCAAGCACCAACCGTTTCAGTACTACAACTATACGATTTTTGTGGCGGAGGTAGCCAGTACCTTCAATGAGCAGTTGCTGACACATTACCTGTTGCAAAATTCCACCGACGATCGTTTCAAGGCCTATTTGCTGAACCACGAAGTTGATAGCATTCGGGCCACCATTGTCAGGCAGACGATGTTTGCCGAGTTTGAAAAGCGGACACACGAGATGGCCGAGGCCGGCGAGCCGCTGACGGTCGAGTCCTTCCGCGCTGTTTATCGCGAGTTGCTCGACGCCTATTTTGGCCCGGACTTTGCGATCGACGAGCAGCTATCGCTGGAGTGTTTCCGCATCCCGCATTTTTATCGCGCGTTCTACGTCTACAAGTACGCGACTGGCTTGGCCGCGGCCATCGCCTTGTCGCGGCGCGTGCTCGAGGGCGGTTCGGCCGAGTTGCAGGACTACCTGCGATTTCTCAAGGGCGGCTGCTCCCAGGATCCTTTGGATCTTCTTCGAGACGCCGGAGTCGACATGGCCACACCCGCCCCCATCGAGACCGCGCTCAGTCATTTTTCGGACTTGACCCAGCAACTCGATCAGCTCACTAGCTGAGCAAAATTGGAAAAATTGGCACATCAAATACGACCTGCCAGCAGGTTCACCCCAGTCGAGCACTTTCCCATTTTGGACATGGACTTCGAGTGCCATTTTGGATTATCGTTTGCCCATAGCACTCCTTGTCAAAGCCAAGGAACACCGTTATTTTTAAAGCATCATCGGGAATCACCGAGCATTGATTCCCGAGACTCCTTCCTCTGTAGCTCAGTTGGTAGAGCAAGCGGCTGTTAACCGCTGGGTCGCAGGTTCGAGCCCTGCCGGAGGAGCTTTTGATTCGGTTATACACACCGGATCAGAATCGCTTAACGAATCGGAGTTGTCGTCATCATTGTCGGCAGCTCCGTTTTTCGTTTCTGCCCCTTTCTTTTGGGGCTCCGAGCCTGCGTCGATCGAAGCGATGATCGGCACGACCTCCTGCCACTCGAAGTTGCGATCCGGGCGGACCTCCGGGAACAGCCGCATGGCCGCGCGGTACAAAGAAAGTGCGTAAGCGAAAGTCAGCAGAAATCGAGGTCGGAACCGAGTAGAAGCATCCAAGAAGTGATAGCAGAAGTCAACGGCTGTGGGCTCGCCCGGGAGCCGCGGACCTATTGGGCGCGTATCGGCAGCGCTGGATTCTG
>JANSWS010000255.1 GCA_024743355.1 bacterium | reverse complement strand
GGCGCAAATCGATTTGCCGTCCGCCGCCTTGCAGGATACCTCGCGGCCATTGGCGAAAACATCGTTAGCCATGTTGCTTCTCCGCGTTCATATAACGCCCGACGAAAGCCGCCCGCTGTTCATCATCATTGGCACAGTGAAACAAGACGCCGTCCCCGGGCGCATACTCTTTCTTGGCGGCAGCCGTCGCCACCGTCAGCATGCAAGGTACCATCGCGGCCCCGACTTCTCCAATGCAGTCCGCGGGATGCCACAAGTCAAATTCAGGCTTGACCTTCTTCATCGTGCGGGCCGCGGCCAGACTGGCTTCCTTGAAAGCGTATTGCTCCCCGCTGATATCCGTCATTCGATAATCCACGTCGTCGTAGCTGCATCCGGCATGCTGTAGCGCCTGCATGATGGTAGCCGACATCCCATCGGCCTTGAATGGTTCCTCGGAACTGAGCGTGGCCGGTTCTCTACCGTAGCCGAAGCCTTGCAGTACAAATTCCAGGCTCGTGGGGCTCGGCGCGGCAGCTCGCAGCAAAACCGCGGCAGCCGCCTCGCCGGGGATGAACCCGTTGGAATTGGCCGGGGTCAGCAAGCGGTAATTATCGTCCAGATGCATCAAGGTGGCTGCCACCAAATAAGTGTCCACGCCCACAACCAACACGTGACTGGCTGTCTGTTCCAAGATCATGCGGGCTGCGAAGTCCAAGGCTTGAACGCCCCCCACAGTGCCATTTTTGATGACCCCCGACTGATTCGAGAACTGGAATCCAAGCTCCTGGGCAATGGCTTCCAGGATGGAACTATCCAAACCCTGGAACCGACCTGGACGCTCGGCTTCAGCCAGGCTGACGACTAACGGCACTTGCTCGACTGGCGTTGCCCCCAAGCCCGGCAGGCACTCGCTAATGGCCAAAGCTGCCATCCGCACCAATTTGCTTCGTCCGCGACTTGGCGGATCCAGCGGAACTTCGGAGGCGATGATCCATTCCCCCTGCCGATCGATGAAGCGCGTTTCTTGAAAGTTGTCAATCGCGCAGCGGATCGCGGCACAATTGGAGGGAGCGTCAAAGCCGACTCCGCTGACCATGCCTGTGGCGACCACGGCGATGGGCTTCATGTACTTTTGCTCCTAGCTGCCGTTGCTTTATTCGCTCTTGGCGACAATCAACTGATGAAGATCGGGATAATAGGTCTTGGCCGAGCTGCGGGCACGGTACCAACCGCGGGGCATCTTGCCAACGATGGCCATGTTGATCTCGAACATATTGCGTTTAAGTGGCCAGCATGCCCGCCAAAGCAAACTGAACTGGCGTTTGTCGGCATCAATCATCAGTGTGTCGAGCCGCGCGTCTTGTTCCTGGGAATCGAAATCTCTGCCCACGAACTCGATGGGCACGCGAAGAGTTGGTATTTGAAACCTGCAGATCCCGTCCGGAGTCAGATTTTTCAATTCCACCACCTCCCCGCCAACCAAGTGCTCCAACTGCTGATCCATCGGGGCCGACTGATAATAGCGCTCGTCAAAATCGTTGGGCAAGAAGGGAAATTGTTCTTGCTGCCAACGCTCGTCGTAAGTTCCTGCGAAATGCATACGTGGAGGCCAAGAGCGTCCCCAAGGTCCGAACGCCATGGGCAGGTATGCCTCGCGGGGATCACGAATGGGTCTCTCGATTTGCTCCGTGTTTGGCAAGGGCCTTTCGTCAATCGAGGGCCGATGAGGACGAGCGTGATAACCGCGACCGACGGGATTCATGGCATAGGCCGAATGCGGTTCTTCGGTTTCGTCTCTGCCTCCAAACGCCACGTCATAGCTAATCGGCATGGACGTGAAAGGAAGCGGATCGGAAGGCACGGGGCCCATCATGCTGCTCTTCCACACGCGATCCCCCACGACACGAAAGGTCTTGTTGACGGAGCCTACTCGCAGACCGACCTCGACGGAAGTTGTCGCCTCGCCTCGCGGGGCGTAGCAAGTACCATTCAAAAGCACTTCTGGCTTCGGTTTGTTAGGAACAAATTCCGCCTCGATGAGCGGCGCGGAAAACCCCGGCTCGCCGGTGAATTCGTCGGCCATCACGAGGGGTGATTGCTGCTGCGATAGGGCAGGAATCTGATCGGCATATTCCGGAAAGTCAAAGGTGCCCTTCACGACCACTACCAGCAGCTCGCGACCGTCGGGCTTCATGCCCATCGTGTAGCCGGCAATCATTCTGGTAGCGTTCAGCAATTCCATGTTGCGTCATCTCGAGCGGGGCCATTTACTTGCAGCGGCACAGATTATGCCTCTTTTGATCGTGGTTGGCGAAATATGCGGCGGCGAATCCTCTCAATTGATCTGTACGGAACCGCCTTTGATGCGATTGACTCCGGATGAGCGGCTGAGCACAAAGGCGCCGCGGATTAAGACCTTGCCGGCTCGCGTCAAGGTGATACTCGACTTGCCGCATTTCAAGACGATTTCTTTCTTGGCTTCCAATACCATTCGTTCGCCATCGGACTCGGCCTGCACGTCGGATAGTTCCGCCTCGGCGAACTGCCCCGACAACTCCAATTGCTCCGCAGGCGGCGTTGCCTGCGGCTCCAGGATTTTCCCCATGATTACCGGGTGATTCTGGTTGCCCTGTTGAAACAGCAGGGCGACCTCGCAGCCCACATCCTCGGCCGCCAAACGTGCGATGGATGCGGCCGCCACGGCGCTGGATTGTCCAGGCAGAGCGATTTGGGGTAAACCTTGCTCGTTCCAGCCCAAAAAATGGCCAATGACGACTCCGTCTCCGGTTGCTCCCAAGGACCTATTCTCGTTCTGACCGGCATGCGTAGCCGAAAGGGTCTCGTCCAAGGAGATCGTGGGATGCTTTTCGGCCGACATGCTGGGAACATGCATCTCGATCGGTTTACTGCTCATCGTTTCAAATTCCCGGGGTGACGTGGCGGTTCGCCAGGCTGCATTCATTAAGACGGTAGATGACTGGGTGATGTCGACTAATTCTGCAGGATCTTCTTACCTTTCAGGATCATGTCTTTGCTGGCCTTGCCGGTAATTTTGCCTTTGCCAAGGATGGTGATATCTTTTCCGGAAATGGTTATCGTACCGTCCTTTTTCAGCACGATGCTGGCTTTGCCGGTGGTCAGTGAAATACTGTCCGCCGCTGTGATTGACAGGCTCTTGCCCACGGTCAGTGAATCATCTTTGCCTACGCTGTGGGTACGCGCGCCGCCAATACTTAATGACTCATCTTTTCCAACCTGCTCCGCTCGGGCACCGTCGATGGAGATCGATTCGTCTTTGGCAACGCTTTCCGAGCGTGCTCCACCGATCGAGATCGCTTCGTCCTTGTCGACTTTTTCCGATCGCGCTCCATGAATCGTTATGGATTCATTTTTGTCCACCGTTTCCGTGCGAGCGCCATGGATTGTGATGGTCTCATTGTTGTCAACTGTTTCAGTGCGGTCATGCTTTACGTGCGTGGTTTCATCGTTGTCGATGGTCTTGGTGCGATCGTGGCCGACCCAATGTGTTTCATCGTTTTCGACTTCGATGTCTTGATTCTTCTCGGCATGGATAAATAGCTGTTCGCTACCTTTCTTATCTTCGAAACGAATTTCGTTGAAGTTTGCCGTACCGCCGCCCTTGGAACTGCGTGATTTGATGCCGCTCTGCGTCATGTTGGCGGGCAAGTCATAGGGCGGCATTTGATCCGCGTTGTAGACTCGTCCGATGATGATTGGCTGATCGGGGTCTCCCTCCAGAAAACCCACGATAACCTCCTGGCCGATGCGGGGAATGCAGACAAAACCCCAGTTCTGTCCGGCCCAGTTTTGGGAAACGCGAATCCAGCAGCTGCTCTTCTCGTCTTTCTTGCCTTCGCGATCCCAGAAGAACTGCACTTTGACACGGCTGAATTCGTCGGTGTAAATTTCCGCTCCTGCAGGTCCTACAACCACAGCCGTTTGTGGTCCGCGTACGATAGGCCGGGGGGTGATGCGAGCTGGACGAAAGCTGGCCTGTGCGGGAAAGCAGACGAAGTGATTGCGATACTCGCAAGTTCCCGTTGCATCACTTGTCCCGTAGCCGCCTTCCTGCGCATCGTGTAAGACACGCTTGACAACGAACTTGTTTCCTTCCTCGGAAGCGGAGCGATGTTTTGACAGAGTGAACTGGTAGCCTGGCGAAAACGATTGGCAGGTGCTGCTGCCGTTCACCGTGTCGTTCTCCAATTCCAGCTCTTCCATCCTCACTCGAGCCAGCGGAGTTCCAACCCCTTTGTCCGGATACTCTCCGGGATAGTCATACCACTCGTATTGCTTGACTCCCTGGTATTTCATCAAGGTGTTTTCGGATACCAACAACTTGGACTTAGGTGTCTTGAAGTTGTAATCCGTATGGGCGAATTTCCCCGTCCGGAACTCATAAGCATGTTCCCAGCTCTGAATATGTGGTTTGACAACGTGACTGGCCAAATCTGAGGGGGGATATTCCACGGATGCCTCGTCCGCGGTAGCGTAACCTGCCGGCGAGTCGGAAAGCACCAGCATGTGCTTTCCGTCTTCGTGTTTGAAGTAGTAATAGATACCCTCTTCTTCCAGCAGTCGAGACACAAAGTCGAAATCGGTCTCACGATATTGGACGCAATACTCGCGCTCGGGATGATTGCCCACCGTGTTGAATTCAAAATCAGAAAAGCCCAGATCTTGAAAGATCTGCTCGATGATCTGAACCACGGTCATCTCTTGAAAGATGCGGCAATCGTAGGTTTGAGTCAAGAACCACAACCAGGGTACGACCACGGCCTGATAGCCACGGATGCCATTGACATCTTCATCTCCGGCGACGAAACGCTGCACGAAGCCGTGGAAGTACCTCCGCTCGCCGTTGTCGTAGCGAAGCGAGAAGGTTACATCCTTTCCGACGATGTCTGTGGGCGTAATGGCATTATCCTCGGACAGTAGATCGAGCTGAAAACGAAAGAGTCGTGAAAGCTCTTCCTGGCCGTGAAAGCGGGTCAGGACAATCGTATTTTCGCCCAAGGGTGACTGAATATTGAGTGAGCGGCTTGCTTGATCGAATGCCATAGAGCGGCTCTTGCAACAGGTACAAAGGGCTGGGTTTGCTGCACAAGGCGGCTCGCACAAGCCAGCCTCGCAATAACTCGTACTTTGCCCGGCTCCTAGTAGTCGGTTGAGCCGAACGCCATGTTCCTGGTTAACAATCTGAACCAAACACGCTGGAAATACAAGCTGAGTCCAGTACTGACGATCGGGGGGTACGCAATGATGCCTATGTGCTGTTATCGAGCCATGGATGCAATTGTTGCCAGCAATCTGAAATAATTCCGAGACTTGAGCGGGGCGTTGCACTCTTCCGTCGTTCGCATCGGGAGACGAATTCGTGGACATCGCCAACGGTCAGCGGCTAGAATGTTGCCGCAGCGTTTCCATGCGACCGTCCGGCATGAATTCGAGGAATAGCACGTCATGCATTCGCAACATAAGTCCGTATTTTTTGACGTGGCCGAGCGGCGGCAGTGTTGGATCGGCCTGCGAGAACCCAACCCGCTTGCGGCAAAGTGGATTGGACGCAGCGGATACGCGCCAAAACCATTAACTTGCAAAGCAAAAACCAGCGACAACCCGGCTTTTATGTACTCTGGTTTAGTGGCGGATCCAAAGCTGTGTGAAGATGCTTTTGCGGCAGGTTCCAGAGCTGATGCCCTGGCCAAGTGGGAGCAATTCGCTCCCGCAGGACAACTGCCCACAGGATACAATGCCATCGACCACGGGCAGGAGCTTGGATTGGTGCAGTACATGGGCAATTTTCTGCATGCCGACTATGACCTGATGGCGATCAATCGAAGCAATCGACAAGGCGAGTTTTTGCCGACATCCAAGAGTGAACAGCAGTTTTTGTTCTCCAGTGTTGCCTCGGAGATTAATCGCGGGATTGGCCTGCCGCTCATCCAACACGGGGCAGAGATGATGTGGACCGGCGGCGTGGGTGGTCGGGCATCGGAGTTCGTTTTTTGGTTTGGCCCGGGCCGCCGCTTCCAATCGTGGCCATCGTCGATGCCATTCAATCCCGCGGACCGTTCCAGCATTAGCCACTAGAGACCGCGATGAGATTTGAGATCGAGTCCATGTTTCTGGCGGTCGCCGAGCAATTGAAATGCTGGATTGCCTTTCCCGAGCCGCCCGCCGCGTCGGATCGTTGGATGGGAAAAGCAGGCTACTCCCCGAAGTGTGATACCTGCTGGGCTCCTGTCAGTGATGACCCGAACTGCCCCTTTGCGGGCCTGGTCATGGATCCTACCACGAATCCTGCCGCCTTCTGCCCGGAAACCCTGTCGACCGCCTTGGAGGATTGGCAAAGGTTTACGGATCAGGGACAGCTACCGCCGGGGTACGGTGTTCAGACCGACGGTGAACAGGTCGGACTGGTGAGCTTTGGCGGAAACCTGCTGTACGAGACCTTTGATTTGCTCACGGTCTACAACAGCGATGCCCAAGCGAATTTTCGGGCCACCACGCCACTGGAGCGCGAGCAACTCTTCCGCGGGATCTCTTGCGAGATAAATCGTCGGCTGGGTACCACGCTACTGCTTCCTAGTTCTCAATTGCTCGAGCATGTCGGCCTCAGCGCTTCCAGCTTTCCGCTCGTGCGCTGGTATGGGCCCAATCGACGAAGCGCATGTCTGCCGGGAACGATGAGACCCTTGTAACCAACATCAGGTTGCGATCCGATGACTGAATACGTGATGTTACATTTGGCCGACGAACAGGTTCCTCCAGATGCCGAGCGTCTGATTGCGGAGGGACTGGAGCGGGTGAAGGGAATCAACTGGTTCGACTTCGTCGCCAGTGACTATCAAGTTGTCTACACGGTGCTTGCGGCTCTCCAGCGAGGACGATTCTGTGAATGGGGAAGCGGCATGGGAGTTGTTACGGGTTTGGCCGCGATGCTTGGATACGACGCTTACGGCGTGGAGTTTCATGAACCGCTGGTGGAGCGATCGAAGGCTCTGCTCCGTGATTTTAAACTTTCATGCCGCGTTGAATTGGGCGATTACCTGGAACGTGAGGACCAGGCTGATCTGTATTTCGCATATTGCTGGCCCAATCGTGTCATGCAATTAGAAGAACACTTTCACAAGGTTGCTCCCCGCGGATCCAGGTTACTGGTTTACTACGGTCGCAACGATGTTCGTTGCTTGCCCAAGCAGTAGCAGATCAATTGCTCCTAATATAGAAATGCGAATTCCATGTTTTCCGCGGACCACCAACGCTGCTGTATTTGTGGTGCGATTCTTGCCTCCCATAATTCCCGTGTCTGCTTCAACGCTGCCTGTAGGAACTCCTTGGAGCTACATTATCAGCAGAAGCTGCCAACATGTAGAGTCTGCGGGCGTCCCACTCGCGGGACAGGAATTCAGACGCTGGATCTTCAGTCCTTTTGCGGGGATACCGGCTGTCAGTTAAAAGCCGCGTCCACGCTTTCGGCAATCCGAGCCGGCGGGAAAACCTGCAAGTCTTGCGGAATGCTGTTGCCCGCAATTCGTGCCGGATTCGAGTACTGTGACCATGAAGCGTGTCTGCATGTCGAAGCCCGGCATCGTACGCAGCTTTTGGCGCAAAGACAGGAAGAATTGCGTAAGCAACGGGAAGCAGAGGCAGAAATCCTGCGGGACCGAGCACTGCAAGAGCAGAAACTGCGAGAGAAAGCTGACGTGGGGCAGAATCTCCCTTTGGTAGCGTTGGTTCCGTACACGCCGCAAGCGGTAGTGGAGAACCCGATCGAACGCAGGCAGCAGCTGCTGGAGCATATCCGGAACTTGATCCAGAGAGCCGTTGTTTGTTTGCCCAGTGCGGCTGATTACTTAAGGCCTGAAAGCGATTACCTGCCAGAGGCAACGGAGGTGGAATCGCAAGTCTTCGCGGTAGGTTGCCGACTGTGTCGCGGTCATTGTTGCGTTGCGGGAAATACGCATGCTTTCCTTACGATCAGCACCATCCGCCGCGTGTTCCAGCTCTATCCCACTTGGTCTCCGCAGCAGGTTTTCGACGCGTACCGGACCAGAATTCCTGAACAATCCGTTCAGGGCTCTTGTGTTTTTCACGGACAGCAGGGCTGTACTCTGCCAAGGCAAATGCGAGCAGATTTGTGCAATCGATACCTCTGCCGAGACCTTCAGGAAATTCGCAAGGCAATCGCGGAGAACTCACCCAACCAAGTTTTCTTCTTGGCTTCTCATGATGAACAAGGCATTGCGGACTACGACTTCGCTACGGCCGCAGTCGGTGAGACTTCCGTCAGTGAATAAAAGCCCCTGCGTCGCAGATTCGCAATCTGGTTTGCTATATCACCGCGAACGCGCGAATGTCCGCTCAATCCGTGGTTGCCTTTTTCCTCTGCCCGGTAGCATTTCGATTATTGCGGGGAGTACACTGACGCAGTGTTCGCGGGTTTGATGAGAACCGAGCAAATGTTCAAGAACCTATCCGAAAACCATTAGCCGGCCTGGCATTAGCCCAATGGCACTTACTTTGACACAGGAAGCGTGGCCAACGGCAGCGGATCGGCGCGAGCCGCCCGGCACGTCACAGCGAATTTGTGACTGCGGCCGTACGGCTTGCGCAGTTACGCTCCCAAAGTAAGTGCCATTGTGCGTTAGCCGCGGTTCTCTTCGGTATTCGGATAGGCATTAAGTGTGATTGATGCGAAGGCGGAGGAGTATGATGTTGTGCGTGCGAAGTGCGTTGCTGGCCATGCTGGGGTTAGCGGTGGGCTGGAACTCGGCGGCGGGACAATTGAATGTACTGCTGATTACGGCCGATGACTTGGGTGTGCAGCTGGGATGCTACGGTGACACGGCCGCGGAAACACCGAATCTAGATGCCTTAGCAAGCCGGGGAGTGCTGTTTGAGCATGCTTACGTGGCTCAAGCTTCTTGCAGTCCATCGCGAAGCGCGATGTTCACCGGTCTGTATCCGCACACCAACGGCCAGTATGGATTGTTAAATGCGAACGTTGGTTTTGGCTTGAAGGCGAAGTATCAAGGCCAAGTGATTCCAAACCTGCTGAAATCTTCAGGCTATCGCACCGGGATTGTCGGAAAGCTGCACGTTGGCACGGAATCTGAATTCGAGTTTGATACACGAATTCGAGTAGATACACGCGATGTGAAGCTGGTGGCCGAGAAAGCCAAGGAGTTCTTCTTGGGCGGGAAAGAGCCTTTTTTCCTCATGGCCAACTACTCGGATCCGCATGTCTACGGTCAGAGAATGCAACCGCGTCCGAAAGAGACTTTCCCGACGCAATACAAGGGAGTGCCCGAGAATCCCATTCCCTTAGGCAAAGTTCCGCCCTTGCCTTTTCAGCGACTGAATGAACCCGAAGAAGTGCTGAGAACAACGCAGTACTATAATGCGGCCAAGAGGTTCGACGCTGGTGTGGGTATGCTGCTCGAGGCTTTGCAGGAAGCTGGCCAGTCCGATAAGACGTTGATTCTGTTTGTGGGCGATCACGGTCCACCTTTCTTTCGCGGAAAGACAAGCTGCTATGAGGGTGGAGTTCGGGTTCCTATGCTACTTGTTTGGCCGGGAGTTAACGGTGTCCATGTGCGCTCGCAAGCACTTGTCTCCACCGTTGATATCCTGCCGACTTTGCTAGATGCCTGTGAGCTCAGCGTAAACGTCGAATTGCAAGGCAAGTCGCTGCGGCAGGCGATCACCCAGGATGACTTTCGCACCTATCTGGCCACCGAATTTCACTATCACGGACGAGCACCCTTTTTTCCTCGCAGAAGTATCCGGGATGCACGCTTCAAGCTGATACACAATCTTCGAGCGGGGGAAGTGCTTCCGGGCTCTACCATCGACGGCGATCCAGCTCTCAAGCTCGCGCGCGAGAGTCAAAATACTCCCGATGACGTTCGGCAAGCTTTTGAACGGGCAGCCGATCCGCCGGAGTATGAACTGTACGATCTCCAGGCAGACCCGTGGGAGTTTATTGATTTGTCCCAGGCGACCGAACATCAGGCGACCCTCGAAAGAATGCAGGCAGCGTTGATGCAGTGGAGAGAGGAAACCTCGGATCCTTTGCTGGATCCCACGGAATACAACAAGATTGCGGCCTACGCGGATCGGCAGCCGAATGAACCGTGAGATGTTGTTGGTTGGAAGATGGTTGCTCAGGCTGGGTGTTTGTTGGCTATGCATGCTGTGGGGTGGCTTGGAGCTCAGTGCCCAGACAGCCTCGGGCCTGAGCTGGGAGCGGCTTCCGGCTTTGCCTACCGAGTTGGGTGTTGCCGGTCCATTGACCGGAATCCATGGCGACACGCTGCTAGTTGCGGGCGGTGCGAACTTTGCACGGCCGGTATGGGAGACTGAGAAGCAGTGGCATGCCGACGTTTATGCTCTGAATCTCAAAGATGAGAGTCCGCAATGGGCGGCAGCCGGGACGCTGCAGCGGCGGATTGCCTATGCGGCGACGGTTTCATTGTCCAACGGCGTTTTGTGCATTGGCGGTAACGATGAATCCCACTTTTCGTCGCGTTGTTTTCGCATGGAATGGAATCCGGCAAGCGGACAGATTTCGGAGATTGAGCTTCCGGACTTGCCTGTGACATTGGCATATGGACAGGCCTGCGTGATAGGTGAGCGGGTGTACGTTGCCGGCGGTCAGATCGATTCGAGTTTGTCGAGCGCGGTTCGCAATCTATGGTCGCTCGATCTGTTACAACCGCAGTTGGGATGGCGTCAGCATGCGGATTGGCCTGGGCCGGCCAGAGCCTTTAATTATGCGGTGTGCCAGAACAATGGCTTCGACGACTGTCTCTATCTGTTTGGTGGTAGGCGGGAGAATGAGTCGGGGGCCGTTGAGTTCTTAAACGATTGCTGGGAATACAATCCGAAACTCGAAACTTGGAAGCCTCGTACTTCCTTGCCCGTTCCGCTATCTGCTGGTGCGGCGGTGTCTTTCGGGCAAAGCCATATTTTTTTGTTGAGTGGTGATGATGGCTCGCTGTTTGGCCGTGCTGATGAACTGCGGGATGAACATCCTGGATTTGCGAAACGCACGTGGGCCTACCATACCATCACCGACACTTGGAGTGAGCTAGGTGCGAGTCCCGCCAATCAAGTGACGACCTCGGCTCTGCGATATCAAGCCCAGATCTTATTGCCCAGCGGTGAGATCCGCCCCCGGGTGAGAACACCGGACGTGTGGTCTGTGCGTTGGCAGGCCAGTCGCGGTGCATTCAGCATCTTGGATTACCTGGTGCTGTTTTTCTATTTGGCAGCTTTGATCGCCATCGGAGTTTACTTTGCCCGCCGCACCAGCAACACGGACGACTATTTT
>JANSWS010000598.1 GCA_024743355.1 bacterium | reverse complement strand
CTTGCCGAGCGGTTCCTGGCTGCTTACCCGACCACACAAGGCAATAGGCAGCAGGCGATACCGCCGATGTCAAAATCAAATCGAATCAGAATCCATTGACGAAGATGCGTCATTGTTGGAGAGCCGTGGCTGTTTCATCAGCCGCTATGGCGTTAGCCGCGGTTCTAACAAGTTGGACGCAATCGCAGGTTTGTCATCGACCTGAAGCTAGTTCAACCAGTGACGCGACCCGTTAGCTCTCGCCGCAAATTCGTTGCCGACCTACAGCCAATTAAAGCCAGGCAGAACCCCAGGGTTTCGCGGCTAGCGAAATGCGCCGATCTTCTAGCGAAATGCGCTGATCTTTTCGGTAGGATGTTGTGGTCTTGGAATGCCTGAGTTGGCCGCATCGTTAACGGCATCGAAAGCCGCGGCTAAAGCCGCTAACGCCCATCGGCTAATACGGTCATCGAAAGTGGCATTGCCCAACTAGCAAGCCGCGGATCCACCACGAGAGCTGAAGTGAACGAAAATTCAGAGAAACCAACCGTTCCGGCGACGGTCCTGGAAACTGCCTTGCAAGAGCTCGGATTCCTGTGGCAACAATGGCGCGAGGCGATCCATGCTGCGGACTTTGGGCTCAACGATATCCGCGAGCTCGAGTCGCGAATTCGCAGCTACCAGGATATGGCCCTGACCGCGGGCAGATCAGCCCTGCCAGAGCTCGAACACTTCTTGACCTCGGGAGAGCCGGAAACCTGTTTCGCGGCGGCCTGGGTGTTGCTCGTATTGAAAACGCCGCAAGCCGCGAAAATCGTGTTGGCTACGCTGAATGAAGCGAGCGGAGATACGGATATCCTGAACGCTGTTCGCGACGCCTTTTGCTATGCCCACGTGGATACCATCGCGGCTGATCTGCAGGCTATGCTGCAGTCGGAAGACGCGCTGCTGGCGATTACTGCGGCTGAGATTCTTGCTTTTCACGATCTTCTCGCGACGGACGATGAACGCGTCGTCGAACTGCTGGGGCATGAAGCGCCCGAGGTTCGCATTGCAGCCTGGCGCGTTATCGCCTTCAACGAGTACTTGCCCCAGGCTTCATCGACGTACGCCTACGATTGAGTGACAGGGCAAAGGTGTTTGTGCTCCATGTCTAAAGTTTCAACGGGGAGTTAGCAGCGGCAGATGCGAGTCATCCTGGAGATTGTCAGCGGTCCCGCTAACGGGCAGCAGTTCCAAATGGTTGCGCCCCAGGTCTGGACCATCGGCAGGAAGCCGGATGCCGATTTGGTGTTTGCGGAAGATAGAACCATGTCCGGAGTTCACTTGCGGCTGGATTGCCAATCGGAGAGTTGTGAGCTACTGGACCTGCACAGTACCAATGGCACTTTTGTCAATGGCGAACGTGTACAGCGGCATGTCCTTTCGGACGGCGATCAGGTTTTGGCCGGCCAGACAACCATTCGACTGCGAATGCAAGGAGAATCCGCCCAAGATACACGGCCAGTTTTCAACGATTATTCGTCAATGCCTTCCAAGGTCCATCTTGGAGCTGCATCGGCGACCATGCCAATGGCTTTCGAACGGGCTTTGAACGATGACGATGCACGCCTGCGATGGGCAGCTTTACACGCGGCCATCTGGTCACGGCAGCCGTGGCTCTTGGCTTACTGTCGTGATGCGGTCAACGCACTCGGAACAGAATCGCTGCCCGCGCTCGAGATTCTAGCCATACTTGCCGAACCCAGCGACTTGGCGATCTTCTCACAGGTCGCGGACGAAACGGATTGGGGCATCGAGCGTTTTCGAATCTTAGGCATCTTCGGACACCCACGATTGGTACCGGGGTTATTGAGTACGATGGAATCCGCGGAGCGGCAACAAGCCATGGCCGCCGCTTGGGCATTTGCAAAAATCACCGGTTGGGATTCGGACATCGAAGTGGAAATCGCCACAGGCGACAACGAGTTGACAGCTGAGGATACGCTCCAACCCGAGGAAGAGATGCAGTTGCCCGACATCCAAGCAGCCCAAAAACACTGGGACCATTTACGTCAAGTTCATAGCGCGGCAACGCGTCTTTGCCGCGGCTGGGATATTAGTCGCGGATTCGACAACAGTATTCTTGAGCAATTAGACATGCAGTCCCGTACCGAGCTGGCGCTGCGCTGCAAATACCACGGAGCCGCGGGTAGCCTGCGCGAGCTGGAAGCGTTTCCTCAAGGAAGTTCGGCCTTGCAATCGCCCTGACCAGCGATGACTAACCATCACCGATGATCACATTCGGGCAGCCCATCGAGATCATCCCACCGTGGGCGGTTGGGTCCATGAAGCGAGCGGCCATCATAAAACCAATCGTGACTGTCCGAGAACCCATCGAGATCATATCGGGCGGACCGGCGCATGTAACGGCATCGCCGACGCGTGCCGCCGGTTGGCCGCCGATCATCACCGTGGGGCAACCCATGACGATCGGTCCACCCACGTGCGGCTTCACACCGTCAACCATGGGACAGAGATGCGGATCGCCCATTCTGGCTGCCATCTTGGGGCCGCCCGCCGGCAATGCCGCTTTGAAGGCAGCTTCGGCCTCTTGCATTGCGACCTCTTCGGGCGTCGGTTCGTCAGACATGGTTGGTTTCTCCGTTGAGTAAGGGATAAAGATGGAACGTCTCCATCCCACGCTTTGGCATGTAGCTACCTTCGCCAGAAGGTGGAACGTCCCATCCCACGCTTTGGCAAGCGTGGCTACATGGGCTCGACAACTTCTTGTTTTCGCGCTGCATGGTTAGCGGCCGATCGAATGACTGCGATGCTCTCTTTCTTGGTCAGCTCGGCCAGATAGCTTTCTCTGCCGAACAACTGCCATTCAAGCGGCCCTTCGCCTTCCAGCAAAACTGCGTTCGATATTTTCAGGATTTCGCGTCCTAGGCCACCCGGATCAGCGAAGAGCATGGCCCGGAGAACGCCTGGCCAGCAAAGACCGAAGATGCGGAGTCCGTGCTCTGCTTCCTCAGGAACGAGCAGCACCTCCAGCCTGTGCAGCAATTCCGGCTTTCCCAAATCCGACTGAAGCAGCAAAACCGCGTTGCGTCCCCACCCCTTGGTTAACAGCTCCGGCCAGTCCTTCAGTTCGGACTGCTCCAACACCCACGGCAGTCGATCGCTTATCTGCGACATTTTCCTGAAAAAGGGAGACACTGCCTGCAGTTCTACTTGGGGTGGCTCGACGTCCGGCAGACGCGAATAGTCCACGACCATGAAAATTCCGGCTCCGCCTAACAGTGAGGGTACGAGACTTTCCCAGGAAACATCGTCAGCAACCTCTCCACTGAAACGCACCAG
>JANSWS010000668.1 GCA_024743355.1 bacterium | reverse complement strand
GGCGGTGGACTTGCTACTAGTCACGTCAGCAGCAGGGATTTTCCACCATGATGCTTCATTGCCTTGGAACCACCGGGTTTCACCCCAGCCCGACGCGGCACACCGCCTGTTACTATCTGCCCGAATTATCACTGGTGTTGGATGCGGGCACGGGCATCTTCAGGCTGATCGAGGAACTCCGCGCGGAACCTAAGGAATCCTTGACGCTCCTGTTATCCCATGCTCATCTCGATCATGTGGTTGGTCTCACGTTTTTGATCGACGCCTTTGCAACCACCAAATTAGATCGGCTCAACGTCATTGGCGAAGCGGAGAAGTTGGAAGCCATCCAGAAGCACCTTTTTCACCCGCTAATATTCCCTTTGCTCCCCGAGCAAATTGTCTTCGTTCCCTTGCCGAGCCCATCCGGAAGGCAGGTTTTTGGCGGACTGGAGATTGAGTGGTTCCCTCTGGAGCACCCGGGAACCTCATTGGGTTTCAGCGTTTACGGCAAAGGGAAGAAACTGTGCTACATAAGCGACACGGTGGCCCGTCCTACCGCAGGCTACTTGGAACATATCCAAGAACCTGATTTACTGCTGCATGAATGCTACTTTGACGACAGCAACCAAAGCTTAGCTGAGAAAACGGGGCACAGTTGGCTGGCCGCGGTCACTGAAGTTGTGCGAATGGTTCGACCCAAGTCGACGGCACTGATTCACATCAATCCATTGGCGGAACTGCTAGGCCAAGAACTTGTGCTGTCCGCGGAGCAACGCGAAAGCTTGCGGATGTGTATCGCCGAGGATGGAATGAAGCTGCCGGTGTAGTTAGCTGATCGACTAATCGAATAGCAAACTCATACAAGTCAAGCCGGCTTCGGCTTTCTCCAATTCGTTGATGGAAATGGCCTGCACTGGGTAGCCAGCTCCGTCGATCATTTCGTTGGTTTGAGGATGGCTGCGACTGGCAAGTATGCCTGTGGGAAGCCGCAGGATGTTGGCGGCCCAGGCTTCCACGACCGGAATTTTACGCAGCGGTGGAATTTGACGAGTATTTATCCAGGCCGGATTGAGCAGCAGCGTTTCGTCATCTAAGGCTGTGCAGGCTGTCTTCAAGTGCAGACAGTCCCCTACGCTGATGGGATGTACCGAAAAGCCCACATAATTTGCCAGCGACTTTAAAGTTTGAACAGCGTTCACATTCGTCCGTCGCGAGACTCCCACCAGCAGTTGCTTGCCGACTTTCAAAACATCTCCGCCATCCAGGAGATCATCCGGGGCAAGCTCGCGGATCTCAGCAAACTCTGAAAGTACACTTCGCCATGGTTCGACTTCGGCTTGCCGCGATGGAACTGCGCTGGACGCCAGCAGCACAAACTCGCCCAACACGACAGCCACATCCTCGACGAACACGCTGTCTGGGCAACTCGAGTTGATCTCGAAATTGCGGACTTCATACCCGGCATCTTGAAGTGCTTGACGGTACTGCAGATGTTGCTCGTTTGCCCGTGTCGGATTGATCGCCTCTCGCTGACGAAAGGTCAGTTCACAGTTGTTCAGCAGTCGAGATGGCGAGTGCGTGATTGCGATTCTTTTCATCGGACTCACATGTTAAATCTCCAACTAAGGAGTCGCTCGGGGGGCAAGCCATTTCTCTAGTTCAGAAATTTGTTCCGGCGTTCCGCTGAATAAGTTCTTCGGGTAACCGGCGAAGGGCTTGAGGCTATCGCGAATATTGGCTTCCTGATAACGATTCAGTGCCCAGCCAGCGGAATACTGCAGGTGCAGGTTGCGATCCGTATTGAGCGTGGCTGACTCATACCATCGCTCCAGCAATTCGCGATCGCCACCAAATGTCTTGGCAAGTTGCATGGCGGAATCCAGCTTAATGTCAGCCAGCGACTGCGCGACTTTATGGTAGTCGTCGGCAGACAGCTTTGCGTCGACGCTGAGCAGGTCAAACTTACTTGCGTTTTCCTGGCCAAGCATCACGATGTCATATCCCCCGTATTCGCTGTCATTCGTCCATAATGTCCCGTGAGGAAAGACGTGCATAAAAGTCGCGACTTCGCTGCGCACCGCCTCCAGACTGGACTCGTAGAGCGGTACCCATTGAGTGACAATTCCCCCTTCATTTAAATGCTGCAAGGTGAGTTCGAAGTATTCCTTGGAGTAAAGCGCAGCTGCTCCCTTGACCCAGGGGTGTATCGGGTCGGAGGTGATAATGTCGAACTTTTCTTGCGTAGTCAGCATAAAATGCCGAGCGTCGTCGAATACTACTTCCAGCCTCGGGTCTTCCATGATTGCGTGGTTGAATTCGGAGAAATACTTGCCGGCGGCTAGTGGAATCAGCGGTTCAATCTCGCAGATAACGATGCGTTCGATGGTGGGGTAGTTGACGAAGCAGCCGGCCGTGACTCCGGCTCCGCAACCTACGATTAGCACGGATTTCGGGGCTTCACAAAGCAAGGCTGGCAGGTG
>JANSWS010000484.1 GCA_024743355.1 bacterium | reverse complement strand
TCGCCGCGCGCGCGCATGGCATCGGAGTGTTGCCCCGCTTTTCGCGTTGCACAGTGCAAGAGCATATGAACACGGCAATGCAGTTTGGTTGGCGGACCGCACGGAGCATGGGTGCCTTGGATGTTGGGCAGAGCATTACGGTCAAAGACCAAATGGTGCTGGGCGTAGAGGCCATTGAGGGCACGGACGCGTTGATTGAACGCAGTGGAAAACTCTGTCCCCGAGGTGGTTTCAGTCTGATCAAACTGGCTAAGCCTAATCAGGACATGCGATTTGATGTTCCGACGATTGGTCTGAGGACCGTAGAGCAGATGATTCTCGCCGGTGGAAAGTCGATCGTGGTGGAGGCCGGCCGTACGATTCTGTTGGATCGTGAAGCTACGCTGAAAAAGGCTGAACAACACGGTATCAGTATTGTGGCGATGAAGTGCCTGTCTGCTAGCAATCCAAATCAGAATGCGCCCGTGCTCTATGATGAATGGAATGCTGATTCTTTGCCTAAATGTCGGGCTGAGGTTGCCTGACGATCTGCTCCAGTCTCGCAGCGATTCGGAAGCAGCGTCTTCCGAAAAAAACTTGTCTGGTCGGGACGATGACCTAAGATTGCATCGCCAATCTTGCGGAATTCTTGATTCGCTGCGCGGGGCGTTATAACCGCTACAAACGGATCGAGCCATGCTGCGTTTGCGGTAAAAGTTTCGCTTTTGGTCAAGCAACGCTACCAGCGCATTGACGGAAGCTAGGGCGCTGGCATCAAGTAGTACGCGTTTCGCTTGCACTAGGACAACTCAGCTGGAGAGCGGCCCATGCGGCTACGTTACTACGTACTATCCACAGTCTTTTGCTTTGCATCTGGAGTTGGGGTTATCCCCGCCAGGTTGGAAGCGGGCTGTTTCGATTGGCTGTGTGGTAAAAAGCAGCCGGCACCGGCCTATCCGGTAGGACCGCCAGTACCGGTTGGGCAAGCTTCCGGCTACGCGGTATATCCTCCAGCGGCTAACGTCACGGCCGGCTATGCCCCTTATACGGTTGTGGGTGGAGCCAGCTACGCGACGAACTACGGAACCTATTATGGACCGCAGATGCCCGTGGTCGGCGCCGGCGGCGCGGGGTACACGAATCCACCGCCGAGTGGTGTGGCAGCCACCACGATGCCTTCGACCATGTCTTACGTGCCGGACTTTCGCTCCAGTGCTTATCGCACTCCGGTAACTTACTATCGACCGATCATGACCACCGATCCCAATACGGGAGCTCAGGTGGTAGCCCTCGCGCCGTGTACTTCGTACGAATATCAAACCAATCGTGTGCCCGCGATGGGAGACACGGCTTTGTACAATCCCAACGTCGCTCAACCGATTCAACCCGCTCCTAGCGCGCTGCCAACGTACACGCTGCCCAGCGGTGGCATTCCACTAGCCAGTACAACTCCGACCTATCCGACAACTCCCTACACAACGGGTTACGGAGGTTACACGACGTTACAGCCTTCGACTTCGTCCCCCGTAAGCAGTTATCCGACTCCCGTGTACGAAGGAAATGCTGGAAACGGGGGTTGTGTTGGCTCGTATCCGCAGCCTTCGATGGGGGTGGCGCCGACACAGGTGCAACCCGGTATGACACTGCCGAATACTTCGGCTCCCGCCATGACCTTACCACAGGTTCCCGGTGCGACGATAACGCCCGCGCCGACATGGGGACAAAAGACGACGCCGCCCAGCGGGAACAATTCGGTTACCCCTCCGCCCACGGTTACCCCACCGCCAATGACCACACCTGCGCCCTCTGGTCAATTGCCGGGAGTATATCCGCCCGATGGTCGCAGCGAGGTTCCACCCAGCTTGCCCCCGGGATTCGGTACAAGTGCCAACAACTCGACGAACAGCAGCGGCATGCGTTCATTGGCGCGGCAGCAAACCAATCCGACGTCGTCCGGCGACGTGCCGTCGCTTAGCTTTCCGGCCAAACAGCCTGCTCAGTCAGACGCGTTCAGCCGTGAAAGCGATACCTCGGGACCACAGCTGGCTCCCATTCCTGTTCCGGACGACTTCGAATTTCAGCCTAAGTGGAATCCAGGCCTGTTGAAGGAGGAAGATCTGACCGCCCTGCGGCCCACATCGCCTCCTGCGTTCAGCCCGGCCGGTGCATCGAAGGCTATTCACTGGGCGAGTTTTGAGGACGCCAATGCCACCGCGCAGGCTGCGTATGAAGCCGCTCCGAAGCTGCGGGAAATTGATGCTGCATCCACACCAGCGAGCCAGGCTAGCCGCGAGCGCTACGACGTTCAAATGCCCCGGATGCCGGCAATGCCTACGCCTCAAACGTCGTCCAGTTATGAGACTTCGGGATGGCGAGCTAGTCGCTGAGTCAGTAGCTGGGCCGGAATTGGTTTCAAGACCAACTTGGCAATAAGCTGCGAGCCGCATTGTTTTGGAGGCTGCAGCTTGGTCCGTGACGCAGGTTAGGGCCGCCAGGTATCGGGCAGATAGGCTAGGAGCAGGCTGGCTAGAAACAGAGCGTAAATGAACTGGTCTCCCAAGAAGGCCAAGGCAGCACAGCTCAGCAGGCCGAATACGATGCCCAAGATCCGCGTGCTAGGGACCAAGACCAACCACAGGGCTAGAATTTCTGCCATGACGACCGCGTGCGTCAATGCGTTCACCAGCAGCGGTCGATCGACTAACTGCTCTGTCGAGAGCAGGTTGGATCTTCCGGCAGCAGCCAGCCACCAAATAGCTTCGCCACGCCACCATTGGAAGCTGGCGAGTTGGCTAAGCAGGCCAATGGCGAACAGCAACCACCAATGTGTTTGCAGCAGACGCAGTGTCGTACCAGCTGTCCAGGCTTGTTGGATTTAAGGTTGTGATCTCCCAAGCAAATATCTGGGGCCGGGTTGCAGCAGGAAATAGCCGATACAAGCGACCAAGGCAGGCTCAGTTAATCCGATCAGCCAAGTGCATCGGTGGGCCCAGGCGATCACCCAGGCGGTCAGCAGTGCTACCGTCCAGCGTCCGCCCGGACCTACAATTAGCAAGCCGGATAGAACTACGCCTGCAACCAGCCAAAATTGGTAAGCCAGCAAGGAGTCGCTCCACCAAAGTGGCGACCACATCTGCCAACGAGGCAATTCTTCCAATTCGATCATGGCCGCGGCAGTTTCCGTACTCAGCACACCATTCTCGCCAAACCAGAGAGAAAGATTAGGCCAGAAGCTGGCAAACCAAATGGCAGCCACAGTGCCAATGGCGATTCGAGGATAAAGCAGGTCCTGAACGGAACGCGGACGGAACCAGAATCTCGCCCAATCGGTACGAATTGCTCGCATCATGGTATCGTTCGTGAGTTGAATTCCTGGCTCTGCAGGAATCTAGTTTGGGGGAATCTAGTTTGGCTGCGGGGTGGTTTGGAGCTTCAGGGCGTGGGTGCGGCCGCTTTGGAACTGCGATAGCTCTCGAGTATGGGTAGTAAGCCGATAGCTTTCCCGGATTGGTCATATACGACGTCGGCTTGGTAGATGACTTCGGGTTCGGTACTTACGTCTAGCTCGGCCACATCTTCACCTGCAAGCAGCGTGGCTTCGTCGAAAGAAGGTGTGTAAGGTTGAATGAAGCGGATGGATGCAAGATCCGCGGCATTCCGACGCGATTGGTAGTGGTTGGCTATCTTGAGTCCCAATTCAGCGGCGATTTCGCTTTCGGGATCCTCCATGATGACCATTCTGAGAATCCGGGTCAGATTACTCCACCGCCAGTTGTCTCCCAGTTGATCGGAACGATTGGCCGATATCAGCGTTTCCCAACGCTGCGAACCCTTGGAACGGACCTCAAAATCCATAGGCAGGTCGTAGCTTTGCGCATGTGTCCACTCCAGCGGCAGGGCTCCGTAAACCTGGGAAGTAGTTACCAGATAGGGTGACAGATAACGAATGGCTTCTTGCTGCAGTAGGCTTTGGTACAAGTTGGAGCTGAAGGCAACGAATAGCGTCACAAAATGCAGCACGATGGCGATTGTGATCGCACGTTGCCAAGACGTGGGAAGATCAGCCGAGGCTGGAGTTGTGTGCTCCGCACCGTCAGTGGGATCGGGGCCCCTAGATTCGGCTGCTTGTGATGGCAACGCATCGCTACGTTGAGTTAGCTTCTTGTTTGGCCGGGCAGGCCTTTTTTGCTTCGCCATACCGGTCCTATGTGGCGATAATCGGGAAGGATGCGATGCCTATCGTAATCATCGGTGCCGTGGATAGAAGGCCGTGAGAACGGTTTTGTCGATATCCATCAAGAAAGAGAGGCAGGCTTTTTCAACCTGCCTCTCCACGGTTTGTCGGTTCACTGTTTCCGTCGCTTGACTATTTGGCGACAGAGATAAAGTGAATCTCGCTCTCAGACTGGTTGGCCGCGATACGTTGGACAAATTCACGGTCCGCTGCACTCAGTCGACGTAGCGGCACGGTGGTGTAGTGGCCATTGTCTTTGAGGAGTCTTATGCTGTCGGGGAATACAACGGCCAGGCGAGCGGTCACCTCGAAGTTTCCGGTGTTGTCACGCCAAATTCGCATGGCAGTGTGATCGTCGTCTGCTTCTGCTTCAGGCACGCCAAAGAGCTCGTCGAAATCGGCAGTTGGGTCATTCTCAATAGCCGTCGGTTGTCCGAATAGTTCGGAATCATCGCTGGTCTCGGGCGGAGGCATGACACTCTCGGTCTCCGTCTCGGCAGGCGGTGCGAACAGGGAGTCGAGGCCGTAAGGATCCGGATCCGCAGTCGCGGGAGTCGTTTGGAGCGATGTGGGATTACCGAACAAATCGTCGGCTGAATCCTGAGTATCTTCCGAGGGGGCTCCAAACAAATCGTCCGCAGCCGGCACATCTTGAACCGGATCGCTGAACAGATCGCTTTCAACGGGAGCCGCAGTGGCTTCCGGTTGCTCGCCGAACAGTTCATCGGCGCCTGCGGCGTTCGCGGCGGGTTCACCGAAGAGATCATCAGCGGCTGGAGGTTGCGCGGGTGTTTCACCGAATAGATCATCCGTGGCGGCTTGGTCAGCCGCAGGCTCACCAAACAAGTCATCAGCGGCTGCATTCGGTGCAGCGGGTTCACCGAAGAGATCGTCGGCAGCCGGCTCAGTTGGAGCTGCAGGCTCACCGAACAGGTCGTCGGCGGGAGCCACAGGTTCATCGACAACGGGTGCCTCGGCGGGCGGAGCGGGTTCACCGAACAGATCATCGGCGGCCGGCTCAGTCGGAGCTGCAGGCTCACCGAACAGGTCGTCGGCGGGAGCTACAGGTTCATCTACAACGGGTGCCTCGGCGGGCGGCGTGGGCTCACC
>JANSWS010000093.1 GCA_024743355.1 bacterium | reverse complement strand
AATGCACGATTCAACGCGTAGCGTCGTCAAGCATTGCCGCCGCCCTGGGTTGTAAGCGGGACCGACCCCAGTCGCCCTGACAGGGCAAAACACTCGGCGTTGGGGATTCGGCATGTGTGCGATGATCATCGCCCGAAGCCGTCATCAGTTCGCGACTCGAAAGCTCAGCGGCGTGAGAACTTCACTACTCGTCGCTTATTGTCTGCTGGTTCGACCCAGGGTTCAACATTTTCCGGGCGTATGTTGTGTGCTTTGCGGATGGTTCATTACGTATGAAGCCGCTGCGTTAAGTGCCAGATCTGAGCTCTGATCCACGAATATCGAAAGCGTCGAAGCAGAGACCTGGCGGTCAGGCTTCTGCAGGCTTGCAATTCGCTGCGCAAAGTTTCGGCAGCAATGACGGCACGCGAAAGCTGCGTGTGAATTTGGAAAACCTTCCGTGTCATGGCGATTGCCCTCCGCAAGATAAGGCCGCTTTTATGAAGCAGTGATCATGTAAGTCTCCAAAATTCATTTGCAAGTCAAGATGAATATTTTACGACTCAACGAGCCTTATAATTTCTTTTGAAAGTCAAGGGCTCGCATGCGAACGTCAATGCATGCTTTCCGGCCCTCAGTGCGGAACGCACGGCAGGAATTAGCCTTGGACTTTAGTCCAAGGAAACCGATCATCCGCATGCCCTAACAGTCGCGGAGCGACGACAGGAAAAGCATGCTACCATCGCGGATTGCCTGCTGAGCCGAGCAATGAATCGAGGCAAACGCCGGCAATTCACCCCATTGCCTCAACACTGGCTAATTATCGGGCAGACAAGCCTCGCAGGCGCGGCGCAGAAATTCTTCATAGTCCCAGTCGCCACTGCCGCCGGTCTGACGGGCTATAACCAGATCCAGGCTGGGAACGAAAGCTATCAGTTGTCCGCCACTGCCCGGCTTGTATCGGGCATCTGCAGGAATTCCCCGGATGTGTTTGCCGCTATGCGGATAGTGCTTGGCTGGCAACTCCCAACCCAACGTAAAGACGGCCGGATTTATCTTCCAACGCAACTCCGGTGTGCTCACTTGATGAGACGCTTGAGCGGTCTGTTCCACGAACCATTCGGGAATGACTTGTTGGTCCATCCAGCGCCCCCGATGCAACATGCAATAGCCGATGCGGGCCAGTTCGCGAGCCGGTAAACCAAGACCATGCGAAGGCTTGCGACCGACTTTGCCTCCATCGTAATATTGAAACCACCAGCTCTCGATTCCCAATGGCTGAAACAATGCCTCGACCGCAAACTGATCGTATGGCTTACCGGTTACAGTCTCGCAAACCAGCGAGGCATGTACAAACCCGTGAGTCGAATATCCGCAGCCTGTGCCTGGGGCGAAGGCAAGCTTTTCCGTCCGTTCGTCCCCGCTGTGACCAAGAATGTAATCCCATTCACCATCGTTGCGAGCACCGCTGGCTTCCGGGCAGATTCCGGAAGTGTGTTTCAGAAGCTGCTGAACGGTAATCTCCGATTTCCTGGGATCGCTCAAGGGGTTTGCCCAGGGAATAAAGTCGAAGGCCCTATCGTGAAACTGCATCTGTCGGGGCGTCAGTCCCTGTTGGCTGCGTTCCGAGGCGATGGCAAGCAGCGTGGCACAAATGGCCTTGGAGACCGAAGCGACTCGCCGTGAATCGGTAGTCGCGCTGTTGCCACGTTCTACTTGCAGAACAATATTTCCGTGTCGGATGACGACGGCTGCAAAGGGACGATTGTCCGAAGACAGCAGCCAATCACGGAGTGTCGCAATTCTGGATTTATGCATGCCGCCAATGGATTCGATTTCGTCCTCGTTCTCGATCATTCGCCAACCTCCCTGCGACTCGGGGGGCGGAAAGTTCGGAGACTCCTGAGCGGCCGGCTCGACAACACCGCGAGCAGCCCTGCTTGTCAAAGATTTGAGAGTTGCATAGTAGAGCGTTGCATCCGCGGCGCCTTCGAAGCGAAATGGAAAGGTCTGATTATGGTCTTTGAGCATGAGACCGTAACCCGCACCGCTGGCTACGGTCGCCCGTAGGGCAGCGATGGCCTGCGGGCCGACCTTATCATCTTCATTGCAAACAATCGGCTTGTTATATCGCTTGAGGGCATCGACGCGCGCTGGTATATCCTCAACTTGGGTACCGTTCCAATGCGGCGTCAAGAAGTCGCAAGCTTCAGCTACCGCGGAATCAATTTTTCCATGGCCTAGGCCGCTGGCGGTGAAAAGCAATTCCGGTGCGGTTTGTTTCGCCAACCTGAGCAGGGTTGACTGGCCCTGTGGAGTGCGAATGATGTTGTGCACAAAACCCGGATGTGGGTACTCGTTGGCGATTTCAACCAAAACATTTCGAAATTGGCGATTCGAAATCCATTGAACGGCGTTTACTAGTCCCGCTCGAACAGCTGTCTCATCTTCCAATATCTTCGATTGGCGTTGATAAAACAGGCTTAGGATTACCGCGATGCCTCTTTGATCACAGGCCCGAATGGCTTTCTCAACGCGTTTAATATAGTCGGCTCGCAAAGAGCCGTCGGAGGCGAACGCAGAGTTCACGGCTCCTTCGTAACCGGGCATGCCGCCTTGTAGACAGAGCGTGACGGCATTTACCCCGTGCGCGGAATAATCATCCAAGCTCGCGATAAACTCGTCTGTGTTCTCGCTCGCATCGAAGTCCGACCTGCCGAGATCTTCAAAGGTTGCGTTGACCATCCGCACGTTCATCAATAATCCCTCGCAGACGGATCCGGCGTTCGTTGGTTGATCGTTGATCATCCAACGCCCGTGCTCCAGAGAGATCGAAGTTTGCTGCGCGTCAACACAACGAACGTTAACGAAAAAGCAGGCGCAAGTCAGCCATGCCACCAGAGACGTTCGTAGATTGAAATCTAAATTGTGATCATTCCTGAATCTCCACGGCCGGACTGTGGCCGCCAACGCCTTCAATTTCTGCGATCCGGATGGATTCATTTCCGCCTCCTCTCACTTGGCTTGAACCTATCAATGCTTAAGATTCGGCCGCGATAGGATTTCCTGCTGATGCAGCCACTCCACAAACCGTTCGGGCCATCGCGAGACGGGCAGATCAAGTTCGCGGACACCGAAGCCGTGGCCACCCTTGGCGTAGATATGCAGCTCAGCGGAAACGTCAGCCTCACGCAACGCGACATACAAGGCTTGGCTCTGTTCTGGTTGTGCTCCGGGTTCGTCATCGTCATCAGCATGGACGATAAACATCGGAGGGGTCGTGTCAGAAAATCGAATGTATTCGGCCAGTTGTCCCGAGCCGGGGCTTTCGAGTATGTAGCCGGTATAAATGGGAACAGCGAAGTCCGGTCGGCAACTGACTTTGTCGATTTCGTCTATTGCTTCGTACCCGCGTTGGTCGAATTGGATAGCGCTCATCACGGCCAAATGTCCACCTGCGGAGAAGCCCATGACACCGATTTTGGACGCATCGACTTCCCACTCTTCCGCGCGGCTGCGGACAAGACTGATGGCACGTTGCGCGTCGAGCAGTGGCAGGGGCGCGGGCAATCGCTCGGGTTGGCCAGGGCGGCGCGGTACTCGGTACTTCACCACGACACTCGTTATGCCGTAGCCGCTCATGCGAGCAGCGACCTCTTCGCCTTCTTTGTCGATAGCCAGATTCCAGTACCCACCGCCGGGAAAAATCAAGACACAAACTCCCGTGTTCATTTCTGGAGCGGGACGATGGACAGAAATCGTTGGTACGGTGACGTTCGTTATCCATTTGGCATCCGGAGTCGGTGCTTCATCGGCTCCGCGAACACGCTCGGCAGGAAAATCGCCAAAGTCGCCGATGGTGCTGTCCGGCCAAATCTTCAGAATGATCGGCGATTGCCCCCTACCGTTGCTGGGCAAATTCAAAATTAGCAGAGCAGCCATGCAAGGCACAGCACACCGCAGGAATGGTGGCATAAGAAGATCCCCACATAAGAGGACAGAGACTGCAAACCGGAAAATATCGCGCAAAGCCGGTTGGGATATTAGTAACCGACGATAGACGATCATACCCATAATCCAGGCAATAGCCATTCTATGCTCCCGGTGTAGCTTCGCCTCACCCAAGTATGAATCTCGTGATCATCTGTGAAAACGAGGAAGATCTGTCTGCCGGAATCGAGCATCGGCAAACGTCGGAGGTCCACCAGATTCTGAAGCTCATCACTCGGCCCGGATGCGAAAAGATCAAGCCTCGAACGGGAGTCGCAGTCGCAACTAGGTCGGCTCAATTGCCTGGCGATCGGATTTGCCAAGCAGAGTGCGAAGCGCCGTCGATTACCCTACAATTCGGGAGATGGCCTGATCTATGAGTGCTTGTATCGGAAGGATCGAGAATGCCGACCCGACGTCAGTTTATCCAAGGCGGTGCGATTGCCGTAACTGCAGTTGTTAGCGGCCCTGCTGCGGAACATACAGCCGCCGCAGCTAGCGAGGGTTCTGTTCCCGCGCCCCATCCGCTGCTCACACCGGCCAACGAATTTCGTGATGTGTCGCGTGGTAATCCCAAACCTCATACCTTGACGGGCGAAGACCTGGTCCAGGCTAGACTGACCCCCGACACCTGGCGCTTGGAAATCATTGCGGATCCTTTTACCAGCGATGTGGTTAAAGAGCCTGCGAATGTGGAGAAGCAATTCACGCTCGCGGACGGTACCGCCCTAGATCTGCCGGCTCTCATCGGGCTGGGCGAAACCTGCGGAGTCCGTTATCTGAAAGCCGTCCAGTGTTTAAACATCGCCGAACCGTTGGGGCAAGGGCTGTGGGAAGGCGTTCCGTTGCGGGATGTGCTTCGGCTTTGCGGCGCACTGCAGAACGTGCGTCGAATCTTCTACCACGGATTTCACAATAACGATCCACAGCAACTGTTTCAATCGTCGCTCAGTTACGCTCAAGCCATGGAGAACGCACCCGGCGATCCCCCCGTTTTCTTGGCCTACAAGCTCAACGGCGACCCCATTCCATTATCACGTGGTGGTCCTGTGCGGATGATTGTGCCTTGGGCTTATGGGTTCAAGTCCATCAAGTGGTTGCAGCGGATTAGTTTGACCAACGATTATCAAGCGAACGACACCTACGCCAAGCAAAACAATGATCCTGATTCGCCGATGAAGACAGCAGCCTACCTGGATAAGCTGCCGAATCAGTTTCCCGTCGGTCGCACCATCTACGTGAGTGGGCGGGTCATCTCAGGCTTCTCGGGTTTGGAACGTGTCGAAGCCTGGCTGCACCGGATGGAGCCGGGAAAGCCTCCGGTGGTTTACGATGATGTCGTTTATCGGGCAGCCGAATGGACAGCCTGCCTGCTGGAGCCCGAGCCGAGCGACTGGCGGCATGTTCTACCTGGTGAAATCTCACCCGCTGAGGTGCTCGGTTTCGATCCTAATACGAAGCGTGCACGTACATGGCCCTTGCGGTACGGCATGGCATCTTGGAGTTTGGCTCTGCGTGATCTTGAAGCGGGGCAATACGAGCTTCATGTGCGGGCTGTGGATTTGAACGGATATGCTCAACCCGAGCCGCGGCCGATGCTCAAGGCTGGCAAGAACGCAGTAGAAGTCTATCGCTTTGAAGTATCCTAAGAGGATCTTCAATTACCAGTCATCCGCTCAGCTGGCAGTATCTTACTTTGGTAGCGGAACGGCGCGAGCCGTCCGGCCGCAGCAACAAATTCGCTGTGAATTGCCGGGCGGCTCGCGCCGCACCGTTGCCATTGGCCACGTTTCTAGTGTCAAAGTAAGTGCCATTGGGCGATACCCTGATAGAATGCCCGAGTGCCCGCCCGTCTTGGCGCTCCAAAGCAATTGTTCCTGGCTAAGCTCACCGGTGAATCCCGACGAAACGAAAATAGAAATTCAGCGAGTTGATACTGATGATCCCGAATACATTTCTGTTTTGCATTGCACATCTGTTGCTGACACAACTGCAAACCTCGGAAACACCGGCGGCGGCCAACGCGGTGAATGTCATCGTGGTGATGGCGGACGACCTGGGGATAGGTGATGTTTCCGCAACGAATCCTAAATGTCGTATCAAGACGCCCAACCTGCAGATGATGGCTGAGGAGGGATTGACCTTTCTGGATGCGCATACTCCAAGCTCGGTTTGTACCCCCACTCGCTATGGTTTGCTCACGGGACGCTACAACTGGCGATCGCGACTTGCCAAAGGCGTGTTGAACGGTCGCAGTCCACACTTGATTCCAGCCGAGCGGCCCACCTTGGGCCATTTAATGCGTGCGGCAGGGTATCACACGGCCATGATTGGCAAGTGGCATTTGGGGTGGGACTGGCACAAGACGGATGATCAGTCCAGCGATGGTATCGATTACAGTCAGCCTGTGCTCAATGGCCCCGACATCAATGGCTTCGATCAATACTACGCTCACTGCGGATCCCTTGACATGCCGCCTTACGTTTGGGTCGACACGGGAAAGGCGACGGCGATTCCGCAGCGAGAGGAAGGGGTGACGAAGCAAGAAGATGCCTATGGCTGGTATCGCAAGGGGCCCATCAGTCCGGATTTCAAGATTGACCAGGTCTTACCACATCTATTCGAGAAATCGATGGCTCACATTCAAGAGCGTGCGCAGGAGTCGCAGCCCTTTTTTCTGTACTTGGCGCTGCCCGCTCCGCATACACCTATCGTACCGTTGCCACCCTTCAAGGGAGCCAGCCAGATGAATCCCTACGCGGACTTCGTGATGCAGGTGGATCACCATATGGGACAGCTGCTGAGGGTACTTAAGGATTGTGGAATCGATGACCAAACACTGGTCATCTTCACTAGCGACAATGGATGTTCCCCGGAAGCGAATTTTGAAGTCTTGAAGGGCTTTGAGCATGACCCCAGCGCGGGCTTCCGCGGACATAAGGCCGATATATACGAAGGCGGCCACCGCGTTCCGTTGATTGTGCGATGGCCGCGAAGAATTGAAGGCGGCAGAAAGAGTAATGCTCTGGTCTGTCTGACGGACATCTACTCGACGCTTGAGGACATTGTCGAGCAACCTCGAAAGTCGCTGGGAGGTGAAGATGGCTTTTCTCTGGTGCCAGTATTTGATGGCCAGGATTCGAGCGGCCGTGATACGTTGATCAGCCATTCCATCAGCGGCGTCTTCGCAATCCGACAGGGTAACTGGAAACTATGTTTGTCCGGCGGCAGCGGCGGTTGGAGTGCTCCCAAGGAAAACGAAGCCAAGAAACAAGGACTCCCGCCGATGCAACTATTCAATCTAGCTGAAGATCCAGGTGAAACCACAAACCTTGTCAACGAAAATCCGCAGCAAGCTCAAGCATTGCTGCAATTGCTTGCCGACCAAATTGAAGCCGGTCGCTGTACTCCCGGCGATCCCGTTCCAAACGATCGAGAGATCGAGTATCTACCGCAGGGTGTTGAGCTGACGGAAGTGCCATAAATTGAAAGTTTGTCCTCTACCAGAACTGCGTTATGCGTTATGGGTAGCCAGGGACGTACGGGCATGTCCCAAATCAAGATGAAAGCGCGGCCCTGCGCGGTGAGTGCTTCGACCACATTTAATTTTGGGGTTCTCAGCACTTGGTAGAACGATTGTCCCCAATTGTTTTGAGCGACATTTGAGACAATTGCTCTACTATCAACCCTAATTCTTAATTTGGACAAAACAGTCGTGCCGTGTCACCGTTAAAAATTGGGGTCTGTGACAATCAGCCAATGGACGTTGGTTCAAGACCTCTTCCGTTGACATCCCAAACGTGGCCAATGGCAGCCGTGCGGCGCGAGACGCCCCATCCCTGTCAAGCTAGCACAGCGTCGTTTTTAGGATCACCAATATCTACTCAAAATGTTGTCTTAAGAAGCCCCGTAGGCGGCGTAACATATCAGCCCCGGGCAAGCGACTTCGGTACCACCGAAGGCAGCGTCGCCCGGGGTTGGAACGTCCTCGAGCCGGCGGACGAATGTTGGTGATGGCCCGCACGTGGATTGTTTCTGAGTCCGCAATATCCTTTGACAAAGCACTTGCATTTGTAACGGTACTGCCGCTTCACTTCTGCTTTGTTCCGGCAGCGGGGTAGGCGATCCTATTCGCGGTCCTTGGGCCAAGGCAGAACATTAGAGTCTCTGGCCCAGGAGTTCCATTGCTGTTTCAGCTGTTGCACGCGTTCAGGATATTCGTCTGCCACGTTGTCCGTCTCGGTGCGGATGGAACTCATGTCATACAGTTCCCAGGCTTCGTCCTGAGTTGCGTCCAAGGTGACCAGCTTCCAGTCGCCTTGGCGGATTGCTGAGTGGGTCTCGTGCTCCCAGAAGAGTGTCCGCTCGTTTGCGAGTTTGGGGTCCAGCAAGTTGGGTAGCAGTGATATACCCGATAATGGCTTAATCGAATAAGTACTAAAAGTTTCGGGGTATTCTGCACCAGCCACTTCAATGCAGGTGGCCATCAGGTCGACGACGTGGCCTACCTGGTGGCTGAGTTTCCCGCCAACTTGGATCTTCTTGGGCCAGTGTGCAATGAGTGGTGTGGCAATCCCGCCTTCATGCACCCATCGTTTATGCATGCGAAAAGGGGTGTTCGAAGCATTGGACCACGCCTCGCCCTGGCTACTAGAGCGTCCGGACTGTTTTCGCCATTCTGCATAGTTGTTCTGGTTGTTCTCTTGCCATTGATAACCAAACATTCCGCCTTCGGCACAGCAGCCGTTATCCGAAAGAAATAGCAACAGAGTGTTGTCGAGTTGGTCGAGCTCGCGCAGCTTGGCAACGATGCGTCCAATGTTCTGATCCATGCGTTCGATTTGCGCGGCATAAATTTCGCGGCGGAAGGCGAGCTCAGCACGCTCCTTGTCATCGAGAGAATCCCAGTCGGGGCACTCTGAGGGAGATAATGTCGTTTCCTGTGTTACCAACTCCAGTTGCTTCATCCGGGACAGCTTTTCCGCCCGCAGTTCGTCCCAGCCCGCCGAATATTTGCCTCGGTAGTTGGCGATGTTTTCTTCGGGAGCCTCCAGAGGCCAATGGGGCGCGTTGTAGGCGGTGTACAGAAAGAATGGACGATCATCGTCAGCAGCTTCTTCCAAGAACCTGAGCGACCAGTCGGTAAACACATCGGTCGTGTACCATTCCTGATCGGAGTGTAGCGTATTTTCAGGGGTCGCAGTTGGCGGGATTACCAGTTGATCGTTGTGATAGATCGGGCAGCCTACCAGCACTTTGAAATAACTGTCGACGTGAATGTGAATCCCATAAAAGTGTTCGAATCCACGATCGGTGGGCCATTGTCCGGAGCGATGCCCAACATGCCATTTGCCCGTCATCATCGTGCGGTAACCGGCATTTCGTAGAACTTCCGCGATGGTCACACATTGCCTATTCAGGTACGGATGGTATCCTGGCCCCCTATCGCGATAGACCATGTGTCCCAAGCCTGCTTCATGGGGATACAGACCCGTTAGGAGTGAAGCTCGCGTCGGACAGCAGCGGCCCGTGTTATAAAACTGGGTGAAACGGAGGCCATTCTCCGCTAGGCTGTCGATATTCGGCGTTTGGATTTCCCCTCCGTAACAGCCAATGTCCGAATAGCCCATGTCATCGGCCATGATCAGCACGATGTTTGGACGTTGGCTTTCTGCCGCGCTGACAGTGGCTGTCAGCGGGCAGTCGCTGTGCCAACAATCCAAACCACCCACTATGATCGCGATCAACACCAGGAAACGGATCATCGATGATTTCCCCGATTGCAATGGATTTGGGCGGGTGCAGCAACGTAACAGCAGACGGGCCGCATTAAAGAGCTTCGACATTCAAATTGGAGAACACAGCGTCGGTGTCAACTACCCGCAAGCCAATTGAGCCTCGGTCAAAAACGCCATCGTCGTGTTGAAGCCTTTGCTCACCGTTGTGCCACAGCGTGATGCGATTGCCTTGAACCGCAACCTTCAGTTGCTGGGGCTGGGCGGCGTCGATACTGGTCTTGGCACGGGCCAGTTCTTTCCAAGTGCTGCCGTCCATTCTTCCGAGAATGATCAATTGTGTGCGTGGGATCAGACCTGCGAAGTATCCCCGCTGAGCATCATAGCCGACCGAGGCTCCGGTCGTACGGAACAGGATGCCAGCGTCGCGCGCCTGTGCATTGCCTAGAAAGTCAATCGAGACTTCGGCCGCAAGATTCTCGGATTGCGTTCCTGAGAAAACGACTTTCTCGCCGCAGCGATAGTCGTTGATCGGTTCAGACGGAGCCTTTCCCAACCGAATGCCCGCGGCGTTCAGGACGAGATATTGGTGATGGCCAAAGTAATCGAAGCTGTCAGGGGAAAAGCTGGTCTTAGAAACCGAGTCTCCTGAAGGCTTGAGCAGCACTTGGCCGGATTGCACAGGCTGACCAAACAGCGGAAATCCCTTGCTGCCAATTCGCATGGGTTGAGCAGAGACAGCACGCCGCCATCCCGGCTGTCGGTCACGTTTGGCATGAAAGACGTGCCACCACTGTTTGCCATCCAGTGACTGGACGAAACAGGAATGCCCAACCCCGTAGGTTGACGAGGTGCCTTCGAAAACCGGCTTCGCGCGTTTTCTCCAAGACGAGGGTGCCAGTGGATCATCGCCTACCAATTCCAGCAGCCCTAGCTTGTAAGTCGGCAACCATGATGCACCACAGGAGTAGACGACAGCCGTTTGTCGCTTGGACCGAAACACCTGTGGTCCTTCGTTCAGTCCACGTTGCGATGCTTCCGGCTGAACGCGTTCCCAGAGATGGTCCGCGTTGTCGCAAATCCGGACTCTCGGTGCAGCCAATTTGGTGGGCGATTCCATGGGCGCTATATAGAGATACTGTTGGTCCGAGCCCGGTTGGTCCCAGCCCGACCAGATTGCATAGCGCCGACCGTCATGCTCCAGCACTGTCATGTCGATCGCCCAGATATTCGGTGACTTACCGTCCGGTCCGTCGCCCGTCGCCAAAGGCCCGTGCAACTCATATTCGCCCAATGGATCTTCACTCTTGGACTTCAGGACGTAGGCCAAGTGATTCGCGTTCTGTCCATCGGAGGCGGCGAAATAGATGTACCAGTGGTCGTCGATATAGTGAAGTTCCGGAGCCCATACTTGCCGTGAAAACGGTCCGCTGTCGGGCGTTTGCCAAACGATGTGCTTGCGGCCCATCGAGGTGATACTACTGCTGGTATGAATTGCGATCGCACGGTTTCCTTCCGACATGCACCATAAGTAACGTTCTGCATGCGGATCGCGGACGACCCATGGATCAGCGCCTTCGCCAATCGGATTGACGAATTCATTGGGTTCCAAGGAGCCAATCTTCGAATCTTCCTGCCACTGCGGATCGCCAGCGTCGCGTGGCATCTCCTGGTTCCAGTTCATAACGGCGGCGTGCAGCTGACGGACCACATCCGGTTCAGAATCGGCCAGATTGTTGGTCTCTGATGGATCCGCATTCAGGTCATATAGCTGAGGCTGTCCGCCGTCGTAGTTGACGAGATACTTCCACTTGCCTTGGCGAACTGCCAGGTCAGGATTGTCTTGATCAGAGTTGCCGGGACGATCCGGGGGCCTTCGCCAAAAAATGGGCGCCGCCCTTCCCTGCTTGGACTTTCCCAGCAACGTGGGCATCAAGTCTTCGCCATCCAATTCCTGCGGACTGGCAGGCTCGACTCCCGCGAAATTATACAGGGAACGGTTTATATCCAGCGCGCAAAGCACGGACTGTGAATTGGTTGTTCCGGCCGCAGCCTTAGCAAGAAACCCGGGGCCCCAAACGATCAGCGGGGAACGAATACCACCCTCGTACAGCCAAGTTTTTGCGCCGCGCAGGGGGGCGGAGGATCCGGCCCCCTCTTCGTGCCCGTTGTCGCTCATCACCAAGATCAGTGTGTTGTCTCGCAGTTTGGGATCGTTGCGCACACGATCGAATAGCTTCCCAAGTTGCTGGTCCATGGCGTCGAGCACTGCGTAGTAAAGTTGCCGCTTGCTGCCGTCTGTAGCACCGCGAAGAACCTCGGGCGGGAAAAAGGGGGAATGCACGTCGTCGGGCCAAAGATTGATAAAAAAGGGTTGCTCCGTTACCTGGGAGTGTTCAATGAACTGCAGGGCTTCATCGACGAAGGCGGCCGTCACCCGGCTGCGATCCTCCCAACGAATCGGGCCTTTGCCCAGGTTGGCCGAACCCAGGTCATGCTTTTGAGGCGGTTGCCCGTCGTAGGCATCTTTCAGCGGCAGCACACGCGGCCCTAGTCCTTCGAAATTGGTCAAACTCTGATCAAATCCGTATTCGCGAATGAGCGGAGCGTCTCCGACATCGCGCTGACCGCCCATATGCCACTTTCCAAAATGCCCCGTGGCGTAACCAGCTTGCTGCAACTGCCGAGCTAACATGGGAGCTTCGGTGTCCAGCCACTGGGCCACGCCTCGCTGCTTGTTACTGTTACGATTCGCCAGATAGGAAGTTATCCGATGACGATGAGGGTATTGGCCGGTCGAAAGAGCAACTCGAGAGGGGGAGCAGATCGGTGAGTTGACATAGAAATTGCTGAAGCGCAATCCTTCTTCAGCTAGCCTGTCGATGTTTTCCGTTGTCGCTCGTGTGCCACCATAGCAGGACAAGTCGGACCAGCCCATGTCATCGATGAAAACCGTAATCACGTTGGGCTTGCCGTCACTCGGAACCAACTTAGGTTTTCCAAAGACGGTTTGCGTGTCACCGGTCTGCTCCATCCAAGCATTCAGACGGCTTCGCAAGTCAGCAACCCGCGACTGTTGTTCATCTTCTGCGATCAGATTGCTTTGTTCCCAGGGATCGACTCGCGTGTGGTAAAGTTCCTCGGCTGGTCGATTCTGGTATTTCCAAACCAGGTTCTTGGCAGCGGCGTCCCGCGTAGCCTGGTCAACCCAGCTCAACCAATAGCCATTGTCGGCTGATATGTTGGTGACATGGCTACGGAAGCGAAACTCGGGATGCAGGTTGCGAATGTACTTCCACCCATCCTGAGTGTAGGCGGCCCGCGTTGGAAAGACGTTGTTATCTCCGTCACCGCTGTGAGTTGTGAAGATCACGTCGCGATGTTTGCTGGTTTGGCCTTTTAGCACCGGCAGAAATGAGCGTCCGTCGATTTCATCCGGAGGAGCTTGACCGGCTACTTCCAGCATTGTGGGCAGCACGTCTATCCAAGACACCATGGCATCACTGCGTGTGCCGCTGGTGACTTTACCAGGCCACGCAACAATCATCGGTGTGCGAATGCCGTCGTCGTATAGATTCCATTTGCCAAACGGCCACTGTGCCCCATGGTCGCTGGTGTGCAGAAAGAACACATCTTCGCCCAGAACCTCACGGGCAGCGTCGTAGACTTTGCCCAGTTCCCTGTCCATGGTGCGAATCGCGGCCACATACTTGGCTCGCCATTGCCGCGAGGTTGGGGTGTCAACATGGTTCGGCGGTACGACTAACTTGTCCGCGTCAATTCCGCTGACATCCTCCGGCCAAGGCACATGCGGCCAGTTCGTGCCGACAAACAAGCATAGTGGCTTGTCGGAATCTCGCTCTCTCAGCCACTTGATAGCTTCGTCAACCGCCACATCGTCGTGGTAGCCAAAGTGTTTGGCCAGGTCAAAGCCGTACTCGGGCGTCTGACGATAGTGGCCTACTTTTCCGAATGAGACAACTTCGTAGCCAAGTTCTTGCAAGTAAGCCGGCAGTTTTTTTAGGTCCGCCTGCGGTCGCGAGTGATTCGCCTCGGCCCCGTTTCTGGCTGGATACATGCCCGTCAGCAGAGCAGCCCGACTGGGTGCACAAGATGGTGAAGCCACAAACGCGTTGTCAAAGGTCATTCCCGCATCGGCTAGACGCTGCATGTTCGGCGTCTCGATGTCTGGTGAACCGTAAACCGACGCGTCTCGCCAGGTGTGATCGTCGGAAAGAAAGACGACCATGTGGTGGGGATGTGATGTGGGCTCGCTAGCGTATGCCAAGCTGCCAGCCTGAAAGGCGGCTGCAAGCATAAAGGCGAGCCAGCCGAAGAGGATTCGCATGCCGGAAGCATGCGCGGCGTAGAGGGTCATCATTGCACCAAGAATTTGAAAACAGTTTTGGAGGTATGGGTTTCGTCGGGCCGCAAGATGGTCGACGGAAAGTCGGGTTGATTCGGACTATCAGGAAAGTGTTGCGTCTCCAAACAGAAACCACCGCGGTGCACATAGGGCTTACCAGACTTGCCCCGCAGCCGGCCATCAAGGAAGTTTCCGCAATAGAACTGAACTCCCGGTTCTGTCGTGTGCACTTCCATGATCCGACCACTCTCGGGCTCGTGTACGCGCGCGGCCAGCGTCATTGCCCCAGGTTGGTCCGCTTTATCGAGAACCCAGTTGTGGTCGTAGCCAAGCCCGAACCTGAGTTGCTCATGGTCCTGCTCGATATCGCGACCGATGGGTTTCGCCGAGGTGAAGTCGAAGGGAGTAGCGGTGACGGACAACATTTCCCCCGTGGGGATCAAGCCTTCGTCGACCGGTGTGAGCATTTTGGCGTTTAGCATCAGCTCGTGGTCCAAAATCGTACCTTCGCCTTCGCCCTTGAGGTTGAAATACGTATGTTGCGTGACGTTGACAGGCGTGGCTTGATCCGTGGTTGCGTGATAGTCGACCACCAGCGAGTTGTCTTCTTGCAATGTATAGGTGACCGTCAGGCTCAAGTTGCCCGGATAACCTTCTTCCTGGTCTTTGGCCAGATACGATAGCTTCAAAGACTTACCTTCCTGATAATCTTGGACGGTCCACACCACCTTGTCGAATCCAACCGCTCCACCATGAAGATGGTTGTCGCCGTTGTTCTTCAATAGGGAATAGGTTTCACCATCCAGAGTAAACTCTCCGCGGGCGATTCGGTTTCCATAGCGTCCAACAACCGCGCCGAAGTACGGTTTGTCAACCGCGTTGATGTAGTCTTCCACGCGGTTGTAACCCAATGCTATGTCTGCCAACTTGCCATCGCGATCGGGTACGACAATCGAGGTGATGATCGCGCCGAAGTTGGTCACTTTCACCGTCATGCCCGATGAATTCTTCAATGTATAAAGCTTGATCGAGTCGAAATCTTCGACCTGCCCTAAGGCATTGGAAGCGGCGGTATTGGAAGCGGCGAGCAGCACCGCAAGTGAAAAGCTGACCATGTTTCGCATGTTGAACTCCTAGGCTAGGCGGTCGGAAGGGCAGACGTGTGGGTGATGACAAGCCGCGTTAGCCGCAGCTCTCTACGGTTATTGGCCCGGTTCAAGATAAGAGAGTACTTTAGAGGCCCACATTTTACTGAAATATTCGACGCGAACCATAAAGGCCTGCGTCGAAGCCCTAGAGAATTTTGTCAGCGGCGAGGTGGCAGTCGTCCTACTGTGGATTGGCCTGCTTGCGGAATTGAGTGGTGGTCATGCCGGAAACTCTCTTGAACAGGGTGTAAAAATATTCTGGGTAGTCGAATCCGCACAGCACGGCAATCTGTTCGGCTGGAAGATCGGTGGAGAGCATCAGTTCTTTGGCTCGCTTGATTTGCACGTGGCGGATCTCTTCTTGAGGTGTGCGACCCAGAAATTTTCTCACCTGTCGTTCCAGCGTGCTGCGGGACACGGGGCTGTTCCGCACCACCTCGTCCACACTCAGCCCACGACAGGCGTGTTCGCGTATGTAATGCAGCGCGGCCGCTACACCCCTGTCGTCAATTGCAACCACATCGGTCGACTGGCGCGTCGCGACTCCAACCGGTTTGATCCATTGTGATTGGACTTGGGATGCTTGGCCATTCATCAGTTGATCCAACATCTCTGCCGCTTTGAAACCAACGGCCGTCGCATTCGGAATCACGCTCGAAAGCGGGGGCGAACAAATACGACAAAGCAAGTCATCGTTGTCGACCCCCAGCACAGCAACTTGCTCCGGAACGGAAAGGCTGAGCTTGGAGCAGGCGTCGATCACATGTTGACCGCGAACGTCATTGCAGGTCATGATGGCAATTGGCGTCGTCAACTTTCGGAGCCAATCCATAATGTGTTGCTGCTCAGCTTCCCATTCCCGCGCCGCCCGGCCATGCCAGGCCGAGTTGTACAGCGAGCATGGGTAGTTCTCTTGCTCCACTCGCCGCACAAAGGCTTGCTTACGTCGCTCAGACCAGGCCTCTTTGCTGAACCCACAAAAGGCAAAACGACGGAAACCTCGCTCCAACAGATGTTCAGCCCCCATCCGACCGATTGCATCATCATCGCTGCGAACTTGAGGCAGTTCACCATCGCCCCACCGATCCGTCACTTCCACCAGAGGCACTCCGTTCTTCTGGATCGCCTCGACCAGCTTGGGTGTGGTAGCCCGAGAAATGACGCCATGCCCTTGCCACGCATTCAACCATGACGGAGGTTGTTTCCACAGGTCACGCTGCTCGAGAAACACGGACCACTCATCATGCATTCGCATGTACCGCACGATCCCAGACAAAAGATCGCGGCCGTATCCGCTGGAGGTTTCGATAATTAGGGCAACATGACGTTTCATTCCAGCATTTTAGCTCATTCGCTTGATGCCATAATGGCTTCCTTGGCAATTGTTGCCCGGTGCACGCCCTGCGACTTTCGAAAGCAAGATACTCGCACTGTGTCGTGTGCGGCGCAGGGGTATATGAAATCCGGCGACGAATACGAGGCTTGCAAGCGGCTCGAGGATCCAATACCGCTTCCGAGTCACTAATCGCCTTCAGGCTACCACGCTCATTGCCGCTAGCCTGTAAATTAGAGTAGACATAGTGCAATGTAATCGCCCAGTTCTGACGGTGACTCACATTCGCCGAATTTAACCCGTGCCGTGGTTATAAATAACTCAGCGGATGTATTGAGCAAACAACGATATAGCGCCTTTGAGAATCCAGCCGAGACAGCCTATGAAAAATCCAGCCATTACGTCCTTGCTTGCCGTCATGATTTTGGTCTGTCTCGGAGAAAATGGCCTCCATGCACAGCAACCGGAGTCGCCCTTGGTAGGTTCATTTGAATCCTATCAAGCGCTCCGACAAAAAACGGAGTACGGCGTGGAGTGGATCAGCATCGGTCCCACGGTTAATTCCGCTCGAGTAGAAGCGGTGCAGCTGGATCCGACGCATCCGGGGACCATCTACGTAGCTTTCGGATCAGGAAATCTGTGGAAGTCGGTGAACAATGGGATCACCTGGGAGCCCAAGTTTGAGCAGCAAGCATCGCATGGTATTGGAGACTTTGCCCTGGCCCCTTCAGACCCCAATGTTATCTACCTGGGTACCGGCGAGAGTCTTAAGAAGGCCCGCAATTTCACCATCCCGGGAACGGGCGTCTATCGTTCCGATGACGGTGGAGAGAGTTGGCGTCATCTCGGACTCTCCGATTCCTGGCATATTGGCGAGATAGCCGTCCATCCAACCAATCCAGATATCGCAATCGTGGCCGTGCTTGGGCATTTTTGGTCGAAGAATCCGAATCGAGGAATCTTTCGAACCGGTGACGGTGGTCGATCCTGGCAGCATGTACTGTACGTAGACGATGAAACAGGTGCCAATGATGTAGTGTGGGCCCGCGACAATCCTAACGTGGTTTACGCTTCGACCTGGAAAAATCATCCCGAAGTGAGTGGTGAAACCAGTGCCGTTTATCGTAGCGAGGATGCGGGACAGAGTTGGAGAAAGTGTTCCTCGGGATTGCCGCAAGGAAAGCAGATAGGACGCATTGGTCTGGCAGTTTCACAATCCGAATCGCAAAAAGTCTATGCCTTGGTCGACGACCGTGAGCAGATTGATCGTGACCAGACTGACCTGGGGGCGGCACGCGTGTTCCAAAGCACCGACGGCGGAGGATCCTGGTCGCAGACGCATGAGGAGCCGCTAAAAATTTTCTCGCGCATTGGTTGGTACTTTGCCGATCTCTACGTGAATCCGTTGGACGATGACGAAATCTTCGCGCTTGGAGTCCGCATTGCGCACAGCAGCGACGGTGGCAAGACATTCTCTTTGCTGGGTGGAGAAGTGCAGCACTTGGTACCCAGTGCTGCCAGTGGATTACATTTGGACCATTGTGAACTCTGGATCAATCCGCTCAATCCTCGGCACCTGGCGTTGGGAAATGACGGCGGTTTTTATCAGAGTTTTGATCGCGGCGGCTCGTGGCTGCATTACAACAACTTGCCGACGGGCGAATTCTATGATGTGGACGTAGATTCCCGAACACCCTACTTCGTTTATGCCGGTGCTCAGGATGACGCAACCGTTTTCGGCCAGGCTGAAGAGCTCGGCAAAACACGCAGCAAACCATGGCAATATCTATGGATCGATCCATGGAATGGCGGCGATGGCTGCGTCACGCAGATTGATCCAACAGATCCGAATATCGTCTATTTCAGTGCCCAAGAAGGGGCGTTTCGCAGGAAGGATCTTTCCAGCGATCGCTCTGTTGCGATTCGTCCGCAGCTGCCCGAGGATCATCCCGGTAAGCTGCAATTCAATTTCGTGGCACCGATGATCATCTCACCCCACGATTCGAACACGCTCTATCTGGGAGGCAATTACCTATTCAAGAGTACCGATCGGGGTGATCACTGGGAGCCTATCGGTGAAGATATCGCGTCTTCAGATGATGCCTGGCGCGAGGCGGCGGCTGCAAGCGCACTTGCCGAATCAAGTCGCGTTCGAGGACTTCTGTACGCCGGTACGGATAAAGGAGCTGTCTGGGTTCGCGAAGGCGACGATGCAAATTGGCAGGAGCGATCCACCGGGTTACCCATGGCCTACATTCGGAGCATCGTCGCCTCGCAGCATGTCGATTCCCGTGTTTATGTGGCAATGAGCGGTCTCAACTACGATGAATTCGCGGCTTACGTGTTTTGCAGCGAGAATCGCGGGCGAACCTGGTCTAGCATTGCAGCCAATCTACCGAATGAACCTGTCAACGTGATTGTGGAAGACCCGATTTTCTCGGACATACTCTATCTGGGAACATTTCGAGGCGTTTACATATCGACGGATCGTGGACAAAGTTGGGCGCTGCTAGGCCGCAGTCTGCCAAACTGCAGCATTGGTGACATGGTGATCCAGACGCGTGAATTGGACTTAATTGTGGCCACTCATGGGCGTGGGATATACAAGCTGAACTTGCGACCGGTTCATGAGCGCTACTCGCTGCAGAAAACAGCCGGTCAGGCAGGCAACCGTCTATTTCCCATTCCAACCGCTGTGTTGCCGGTCAGCACGGATACACGACCCGGTGACAACTTTCGTGGAGCTGAAAAGACGACGATCAGCTACAACTTGGCCAAGTCCGCTGCGATTGAATTGTTAATGGTTGACAGCGATGATCAGGTGCTTACCCGTATTCCGCTTAGGGCGAAGGCCGGCTTGAATCAGTTTCGCTGGAATCTGGTGTTGGCAACGACCGAAAGTCCGGAGCCCTATTACATCAACTACGCCACTTATCTTCAGCCTGGTCAATACCGTGTCCGTTTGCAGGGAGACGCTTTCGAGCCCCTCGAACAGACACTCAACGTAACCAGACAAAATGACTCGGCCTCAAATTGAGAGGCGTTCCTTAATTGTTTCGAAGCAACAAACACATTTGGAGGTGCAGGGAAATGGTAGCCGCTTCACATTGCAGTGGGATACAGTTTGGCTGCTGAAAGTTAGGACACGGGCAAGAAGCCCATGCTACGGCGCCGATGTTGAAGGAGTTGCTTAAGGGTGGGACACGGGCAAGACGCCGCTACTGCTGAAGCCCATCTCACTCATCATCTTCGGCGTCGTGGGATTTCAACTTGTCGGCGAGCTGCGTCAGGAAATACTCGATCTGCTCTTCGTTCTGCGCGGCTTGTTCTCGCCACTGCTGTTCGGACAATTCAAAGGCTCGCTGACCAATCCGCTCTACTGCTAAACACGTGCTCTGGATGACAACCCGACCGTTCGCGTTGCTGAACCATTCCAAATAAAGACTTTTACGCCATGTGAAAGGGGGCCTCTGGCCTTCCTGTAGCTGGCGGGCCACTTCCTTCGGCGACATTTCAAAATGCTTCAGCAGCTGATCCGCAGTGATATCACCCACATGTCCTGATTGGTCCAAGCTGATATACGAAAAGTCTTTTGTTTGCTCTTCATCTTCTGGCACGGGTTCCGGTTCAGTGCGGTGGATACGAAACCGCCAACCGGCAAGATCCGGCCAACAATTGCCCAACCACTTGAATCGCAGTGGCTCCGCGAAGCCCTGCAATTCCAGCCAGCCAAAGGTCCATCCAAAAGTTGTATTGTCCAATTCGCCGGCAGTGACAAATCGAGTAGGCCGCCAAGCCATATTCTTGTAAGCTCCTCTTTGATCGCAACAAGCATCGTCAGTTTAAACGATCGCAGGCTCGATTGGCCATCAGGCTTCGGCTCTTATTGCAGCGGCAAATCTTCGACGGGAAGCCATCTGCGCTGTTGCCAACTTTGGAGGCCAAGTTCGGCAAGCTGAACGCCTTTGGCTCCTTCTCGCAGTGTCCATGGAAATTCTGTGCCAAGTGCGACATGCTTCAGAAAAAACTCCCACTGAATCTTGAACGCGTTGTCATAGGTCGTGCCATCCGGAACCTCCTGCCAGCCCTGGAAGAAGTCAAGCGGCTGCGGAATATCAGGATTCCAAGTCGGACGGGGTGTGGTGCCCATACTCTGGAACCAACACTTT
>JANSWS010000058.1 GCA_024743355.1 bacterium | reverse complement strand
ACGTCCTGTAAGGGACACTAGGACCTGAAGCTATTACCGACGCATTGGTTTGATATTGCTCCAACTGTGTTCTACGTTGCTAACTCACTCCTGGAAAACAACTTGAGTCAGACAACCTTTGCTGCAGGATTGTACTCGCGTTGCGTCAGGATTGCCAACGCTGTCCCCAGTTTGTCCCCATTATGTTGCGTCTGCATTTCAGATGAATTGGTCCATTCACACTAGGTACACGATCTAGCGTGCTGCCCGGATGAGATGAAATCAAAGAATGATATTCGATAATCCTATGTGGCGACGGCAGAAAATAAAGGCTGGTACAATGCAAGTAATCCTCTCACGGTTGTCGCGAATCACGATTTGACTTTTCACGCTTTGCTCGAAAGGACTGCCAGCTATCCTGTGGGTGGAACGAGTTGTCACCGTAGTCCTCTCCAGCATGACTCTTTTGCATACTGTCGAGGTACGCCATCAATTCCCTGGTCATGGCTTCCACGCGCTGGGAATGGTCGGAGGCAATATTGCTTTCTTCGCTCCAGTCCTTCGCCAGGTCATAGAGCTCGCCTTTGGGTAGCACCAGCTTGTACCGTTCTTTCACAAGGGTGGCGTTTCCTCGCGCTCGAAAAGGAATGGACTTATCGCGTTTATTGACTTGCCCGGTCAGTATCGGCATAAGATCCTGGCCATCGATGGGACGATCGTCGGGCATCTGAAATCCGGTCAGGTTTGCAACCATCGGAAAATAGTCCAGTGTGGAGCAAGGCACGTCACTTACCGAGCCGGGGCTAATTCGTCCTGGCCATTCAGCCAGCGCTGGTACCCGCACTCCACCGTCGTACAGACTGCGTTTACGGCCACGAAGCCCGGCTGTCACGCCAGCTTTCCTCCCTTTGGGCTCTCTCCCTTCAGGTCCGTTGTCGGAACAGAAACAGAGCAGCGTGTTGTCGGCTACGCGCCAATCTCTTAGATATTTCCGAATTCGGCCGACTTGCTCGTCGAGTTCAGTAATGCATCCATAGTAGTGTGCTGCCTCGCCATGGCCTTCGTACATCGCCAGGTATTCCGGTCCGGCCTTGATCGGTTCGTGCGGTGCATTGAACCAGATTACCGCCAAAAATGGCGTGTCGTTTTTCACTGCTTGCTCCATAAACGGAACCGCGCGATCCACTACCACTCGGGCCGCACCACCGAGCAGGCTCGGATCATCACCGGACAATGGCACACCATCGTCGTAGAACGGGTTCTTGTCGCTGCCAGGGTCCCAGGTCGAGACCGACGATTCGACGACGAAGGAACGGTCATAATCACGTTCCCAGGGTGGCGCAAAGTTCTCGGCAGGTTTGCGACTCGGTCCTTTCGTGGAATGCGCTCTGCTGAGTGTTCCAACATGCCACTTGCCGAAATGCCCCGTCGTGTATCCCCTGCTTTTGACCATACGAGCCAGCGTGATTTCCTGCTTCGGCAAATGCCCCACATTGGCTGACCAAATACCGTAGCGGTAGTAGTGCCGCCCGGTGAGGAATGTTCCGCGCGTCGGCGAGCAGACGGGACCGCCCGCGTAAAAGTGGGTCAGCTTGACACCGTCCTTGGCCATTTGATCAAGATGCGGCGTCTTGATGATCTTGTTGCCGTTAAACCCCGTATCACCATAGCCCAAATCGTCGGCCATCATCAGGATGATGTTCGGATGTTCGGCTGCATGACACATGACGACGGTCATCGAGAAAAGCAGACCAAGCGCGATTCGTTTCACTAACTTCATTACTAATCGCCCCTCTAAGGTTTCCTCTCTCTATTGGTATTCTTTTGCTTCTTCTGCTTGTTGTCGTCGGAATCGCTGCGCCACTCGATATACTTTCTTTGCATCCGGTTATCCATGGCGGCCAACTTGTCATCCCAAGAAAGATGGCGGTCATAGATTTTTGCAAACAAGGGGTAGTTCCCACCGGGAACGCATTCGTTCCTCCAAGTGACCAAGGCCTGGTCGTAGTGCTGTTGCAACTTATTTAGTGCTGCTTGGTGATCGGCATCATCAACTAAGTTGTTCATTTCGTAACGGTCTGTTGCGAGATGGTAGAGTTCCTCTTCGGGTTCCATCTCGTGGGCATAGGGCCAGTGAATGTACTTGTATTCCTCTGTGACGACAGTCAGTTCATGGGTTGGTGCGTTGCCCCATGCGTTGATCAACAGCATGGATTCCCGAACACGGCCGGACGGGTTGTCCAGCAGCGGCCGCAGACTTTTGCCATCCATCTCTTCCGGGACTGGGAGACCGGCTAAATCGAGAATGGTCGGCGCCATGTCGATATTGCCAACAACAGCGTTGCAACGGCTGCCTTGACCGGAAACCGGATGTCGTGGATCGTAGATCACCATCGGCGAGCGACTGCCCTCTTCATAAGGCAACACCTTTCCTCCGAAGCCGTGTGAACCGCAGTTGTATCCATTGTCACTCAAGAACAGGATCACGGTGTTGTCTGCCACACCCTGACGGACCAGCTCCTCACGAATCTTGCCCACCGCGACGTCGATCCCGTAGACCAATTGTTGGTATTTGCGCATCGTGTTCTGGTAGCGGTCCGGCTCGAAGTCGTTGATGGTCAAATACTGGCGGCCGCTCTTGGCTTGCTCGGGTAGATGGGACGCTCCCTTTTGGTCGTAGTTCGGCGACGTTTCCCACGCTGTGTTGGCATACACTTCATCGAATGCCGGATCAGGGACATCGGGCCGTGGGGTGCTTTGAAACTGACCGAAAGACAGAATGGTCGATTTTCGTTTTTCGCAGCCTTGATGAAGTCTGAAGACGCAGCGCCCACTGCTTGAGTCACATGTGGATGCTTATAAGCGTACTGAAGGAAGAACTCGTTTTCCTTCGTTCGATAGCTGCCTTGTCCCGGCCAACCGCACCAGTAATCAAACGAATCCATCGGCAGGTCTTCGTTGTGGTGATAGCTCGAATCGCCGTCTTCGCCTTTGACGGCGAAGCCGAACTTCCCAACGAATCCGGTGAAGTACCCTGCTTCGCGCAGCAAGACGGGATACGAATTCTGCCATTTGTCGCGGTGCAGCGGGCCGTGGCTGAAGTTGCAACCTGTCTTGTATTCGTACATCCCCGTCATCACCTGGGCGCGACTGGCCATGCAGATCGATGTGGAGTCGTAGGCCGCATCGAAGATCAATCCTTCCGACGCAAGACGATCCAGGTTTGGTGTCTCGACTTGGGTATTGCCGGCATATCCCAACGAGTTATAGCTCTGGTCGTCGGTTAGCAGCAGAATAATGTTGGGCCGCTGATTCTCCGCTGCCCAGCCATTAACCGCCATCAGCGCGGCCCAGGCGAAAGTCAAGAACGAAGTTAAAGTGTGGCGGCGCATGAGTTGAAAAATGCCTCTCGTATTCAACTAAGGATCTCGCTTCTCAAGATTTCTGGAAATCATTCGACGTTGATTTTCAGCGCGTACGCATAATCGCACGGGGGCTCGGATGGCATTTTGACCTCGAGTCCATCGTCGGTCTGAATCCAGGCGGGTGAACCGTCGTGACCGAGCAAACTGACCGATTCGATGGCAAGTTGGTCCTCGGTAAGCGAGTGAACGACCAGCTTGCTATCTTTGGGCCAGTTTAATGCGATAGCGTAGAGGGTATCACCCTTCGTCGTGAAGCGAATGTCCTGTGAGGTGAAGTCCTTTCGCCAATCCCATTGCTCTTTTTCTTCACCTTTGTTGTTGCGTTTGAGTCCCCGGGTGACGGTGGGGCCTTCAGCATGAATCTTCCACGGCCGAGTCCCATAAATGGCTTCGCCGTTAACTTTCATCCACCGACCGATGCCACGCATGATCTCTTGCTCTCCCTCAGCAATAGAACCATCACCCTTGGGCGTCAGCGACAGGAGAAAAATGCCGCCGCGGGCGACCACGTCGACGATACTGCGGACGTGATAGTCGGCACCGTCTTTGTACTTCTTGTTGTTGACGTAGCTCCAGGGATAAGCGATCGCGCGGTCGATTAGAAACCAGGGGCCGACGTCAGTCGGCATGTCACGGCCATTCTCGTAGCACTTGAGTCCGAACGGCTCTGGGAAGTTGAAATTGCCGCCATGCTTGTTACATACCGTCACGGGCTGCTCGGCTGCAGCGGCCTGGTTGTAATAGTGCGAAATTACATCCAGAACGACCGACTCGGGCGGGTGGTCGTGACGCATGGACGTTCGCAACCCATCGAACCAGATCATGTCGGGTTGGTACGTATCAACGACTTCCGTGACCTTTGCTCTCCATTGATCCGTGAACTCTTCTGTCGTTCCGGTCCACTGATTCCAGTAGAGTTCCTTGTAAGTTGGGTCAAAGACATCCCACTCTTTTCGCATCTGCTCGGTAATGTCCTCGTCCTTCATCGCGCCGGTTGTGTAGCCAAAGCTGCGTCCATGATGGAACGTGGCAAGCAGTTTCATGTCGTCGTGCTTTCGGACGGCCGCCGCGATTTCACCGTAGATATCACGTTTCGGGCCCATCGTGGCCGAGTTCCAACGGTTCACCTTGCTGTCCCACAAAGCAAATCCGTCATGATGAATCAAGCAAATGCCGCCGAACTTCGCGCCGGCTTCATGCATCAGTCCAACCCACTCATCCGCGTTGAACTTTGGTGCCGTGAACATCGGAATGAAGTCTTTGTAGCCGAACTTCTGCAGCGCGCCGTACTTTTGCGTGTGATAGGAGAAGACACCCTTGGCGTCCTTTTTGGATCCCTCGTAAAGATTGCGCACATAGTCCGGTCCACCGTGGGCAGGAAGGGAGTAAATGCCCCAGTGAGTGTAGACGCCGAACTTGGCATCCTTGACCCATTCCGGAAGAGCATTCGTCGACAGTGATTCCCACGTAGGCTGGTAACGGTCTTGCGCGGTTGCATTGGTTGCGAACAAACCAACACAAAAGGCGAGCAAGAATTGAAAATGCGTTCGTTGCATGTTTTAATTCGGACGTAAAAGTTGTGAGTGGTTGGTAATGTTCCGCGACGACTAATCGTCCGTAAACTCGGCGAACGAGCCCGGCACCTTGGCAACCGCTTCGCGAAGCAACTGCTGCATTTTGTGAACTCGTGATTGCTGCGTCTCGTCGTTGAACAGATTGTTTCGTTCGAGCGGGTCGGCCGCGATGTTGTAAAGCTGATCTCGGTCGTAGTAATTCGGATAGAAATCTTTGGCGGGACCCTCTGAACCGCGCCCGCCCGGCCGATCGGCCAAGTGTGTGTAAGGCTTTGGTGGATCAGCTGAAAGTGTGTTGGGCAACCGGAAAGCGAGGTATTTCCAGCCGTCTTTGATCACCGCTCGCGTAGCACCGATCTCAAAAAACAGGTGGTCATGGATCTCGTCGTCACTGCCCTGGAGCACCGACGCAAAACTTTTGCCGTCGACCGCGTGGCGCTGTTCCCTGGGTACACCACAAAGGTCCATGATCGTTGGTGCGAAGTCGATATTGGAAATGCTGACTTGTGACTGACGACCGCCCTGGATGTATTTCGGTGACCAAACAAAGCTCAACGACTTGATACCGCCTTCATAGAGGGAACCCTTTCCGCTCTCTACACCGTGGTCATCGAAGAAGAAGACAATCGTATTTTCGAGAGCGCCGAGCGCGCGCAGCTTATCGAGCACCGCGCCAATTCCGTCGTCGAGCCAAAGGACATCGCACGCCGTAGGTTGTGCCGATAAGCCAGCCTGCTGGACTCGCTGAGGAATCGTCTCACGCGACGGCTGAACGGTGAGCGGATCGTCCAACAATCCGGCCGGCGTGGCCAGCGGATCGCCGGTGTACTTCTTGTAACGCGGCCCCGGACCATGGTTCAGCGTTGTCGCCATGTAAAGAAAAAATGGCTGGTCCTTATGGCTCCATTGGTCCAGGAAACTCAAGGCACCACTGGTAATCCAATCCATGTTGTGGAATTCGAGCGCTTTGCAGGTGTGTCCAGGAAGATTGCCGTGGTAAAGGCTGGACGCGTAGTCGAAACCACAGTCTTTGAACGCGTCGATGAGCTTTTGTTGTTTGTCGGAATAGTACTTTGCCACCGAGGCATCCTTGGGGTCCGCATCGTCAGCAGGGCCTTCGTTTCGGGCAGCACGCTGCACCTCGATTACGTGATTCTTGCCAACCGCTCCGGTGAAATAGCCCGCTTGCTGCAACGTGCGGGCGAGATTCGGTGTCGCGGGATCGATGTGGCAATTCCAGGTGATGTTGACCTGACTGTTGCTCTTGACCGTCTTTTCAAAACTCGGCGATCGACTGGCGTACGTCCCGGTGAGGACCGTAAACCGAGACGGTGTGCATACTGGGCTGGTCACATACTGATTCGGGAAGACAACGCCTTCGGCGGCCAAGCGGTCTAGGTTCGGACTCAGATTGCGTGGCTCGCCCTGTTCGTCCCGGCCTTCGGGCAAGAAGTTAAACTCTCGCCGCTCTTGGTCATCCGAGATGATAAACAGAATGTTGGGGCTCGCATCCTTTGCAGTCGCGAAATTCGGTCGTACGGCGGCACAGGCTATTAGCAGCATGGTCGCCATCAGGAAGTGTGTTATGTTCACTGCAATGATTCGCTCCAGGTGGCGTCGGGGTCATCCACGATCACGCGGATTTGGTCTAATGCGGATCCGGCGCCCAGATTCAGGATCAAGGTCCGTTTGTCAGCAGCGAGAACGACGGTGTCTCGATCTGGCTTTCCTGGCGGATCGTTCCGAGGCGCCTCGATGCCGCGACGATTCTGTTCATAAACGCCGTGAGGGTGTCCCAATACGCCGTCTGATTCAGCCAGCTTTGCGGTGCTGGCGATCAAGCCCACGATTGGCCTGTCGAAGGTGATTTGCCCCATGACCATCTTGCGATTTCGGTCGCTTGGATTGAGCTGCAACAGGTAACTTCGCACGCGGCTGTCAGTTGCAAGTGAAAGGGCAGGCTGATCACGAAGCCGGAGATACTCTCCCGGTTCCAAGACGTCGACTCGAATCGAAGACTCCAGGACAACGCCTCGACGTTCCGGAAAAACGACAATATGTTCGCTGTCTTCAAATCGTCCGGGAACGAAGTCGGGACCGGGCGAGACGAACTTCATCACGCCGGTTGTTTGTAAGACGCCAGAATTGATTGGCCAGGCTTGCTCGAAAACTCCGGTTTCATAATCAATGGGTTCAATTTCCGATGACATGCGAACGGCGCGAATCGCTTGGCCCTCAACGATGCGCTGCGGTGGGACGCGGCGATGACTCTCACCACGTGGATTCACTTCGACTTCACCCTCAAACACGGAGACGTCGGTGAGTCCGTCGTCGTCAACCGCAACACCAAACGAAGTGCCAAGATCAACCACCTGAAGCGCGGGCGTCTCGATGCGAAATCCGATCGCCGATTCCGGAACGTCGGCAGTCAGAATTCCGCTATGTAGTCGAGCATGTTCACCGCTGACGATCTCGAATTCCGCCGGCCCCTGCAGCGTTACCGAGACACCGTTGGCAAATCCTAGTCTTGCGAGTCCTAGCTCAAGCTGTAACAGACCGGCGCCGATCTTCGAGCCATCCTGTCGCAGCCGTACCCATCTTGCCCCCGACTGATGCACGATCTGAGCAATACTCGGTGTTGACGTATTCCCACGTCGATCCGTTCGACCGATCCACCACCCAAGCCCTGTTGTCAGCAGCAAACTCGCGGCCGCGGCGATGCCGATGATCCACCCGCGATGTTCACTCCATACCGATGGCCGCGTGACGGTCGGAGGTTCGGAATGTGTTTCGGCGTCGGCTTGCAGAACGCTGTGCAGCTTTTGGCGTTCGTAGTACGCCTGGCGTGAGTCCGCATTGCTTTCCAGCTCTGATTCCAGTCGCTCTAGATCCTGTTGGGAGATCAGCCCATCGAGTAGTTCATCGATTAGCCTGGTGCATTCGTCTGGCCTCATGGAGTTGACTCCCCATCGGTGCAGAGTTGCCGTGACACACATCGCTCCAGAGAATTCCGGATTCGGTGAAGCTGAACCTTGAGCGTGCCAACCGTACGCCCGATCTGGTTCGCGTATTCACGTAGCGGAGTCTGGTGAAAATAGCGGTGCTGAATCAATGCACGGTCTGCCTGCCGCAACTTCTGGAGGCACAGTTGTAACGCATCCAAGCGTCGCTCGAGATCTTCCTCCTGATGTTCCAGTTCAAGCGCTATGGTTTCTTGAAGCGTGTCACTGAAGACCAGAACGTCTCCCTCTCGCGCCTGCTTCCGCCGGTGGTTGTAGACTTCATTCCTGGCAATCTGGAATGCCCATGCACGAAAATTGGTGCCTGGCACAAAAGTAGCTCGTTTTTTCCACAGAAGTGCGCATACTTCCTGCACCACATCCGCCGACCTGGAATCACCAGGCAGCAGCGAGTTTACCAGTAGTTTTATCGCGAGCTGATGCTCTGTCAGAAGTGAAACAAACTCAGCTTCTCGGTCGTCGCCATCCATCGATTGCCTCCACTTTAGAAACGTCGTGACCAATCGAAGGTTAGCAGCGTTTTTTCAAGAAAGGTGCAGTTCGATTTAAGTCGGAGCAAACCGGAAGGAAAAAGTTGTTCTCCCCGAGTTGGTCGGAGATCGCTATAAGGAGGTACCACATGCAGAATGGCTGAATGGAGATGAGATTCTGGACGCAGCTCATAATAGAATTGCCACTAACACCTAGCGTTAGAACGGGTATGTGGGATGCATCCAGCGTGGGCGTCGGCTCGGAACCTGAACATATCAGAAGCGAAGCAATCGCGCGTCCTACTGCGGTGGTTGGTGGGACTTTGGAACTGCAGCGACGCCTCTGCTGCCGTCCTCCGGTAGCAGGAACTTATCGCGTTCGAATGACCGCTACGCGCCAGTGTCTTACCCCGTTAGTCGATAGGACTTCGAGACTTGGCTCTACAATCAATTAACAAATGCTTGCGGCTCAGTGGAGTCAACCAATTGGAGGGCTGGCGGCCAAAGTCCGCATGAAGATCAAATGAACCGTGAAGACTCTTCGGACACTCTTGATAACGAGTTCAAGCCGCTACCTGGCCACCGCTGGCTTCGTCTCGCAGCGGTTTTCGGGGCTCTCTTCTTGGCTGCCCATTTGGTCACGGTCGTTATCACTTGCGCCGTTGAAGGATTTGATTGGGGTATCAACGCTTGGTTGCTGGATATCGGTGGCTTTCTAGCTGGTCTCTTTTTTGCACTTCAATGTTGGACTTCCTCAACTCGCCATGCCCAGGACTTCCGCAGCGGGAACCTATGGATTGCAGTTTGGGCCAGCATGACAGTTCTGTTTCGCGTTTTGGATACATTGATGCTGTTCGGGATACTGAAGTGGGATTTGATCTACGTCACCCCTACCGGCATGGTGCTTTGGTCAAACGTGATCAGCGAGGTTGCGATTGGAATGGCATTTGCCATCACTGCTCTCGTTGGCTCCGTTTGCCTACTGACGTTCGCCCAGGCGACATCGTGAATCACTTCTTATCGGCCAGCCTATTTCACCACAGTATTCCTGTACTGCCTGAGGTGGATCTGCAATAGCAAACATGTACGTTGGTGTTGTGTCATTCGCTACCAATCGAGTTTGGCTCATCGGCGAAGTTTGGGTTCGGCTGCATCGGTTCGGCTCGAACGGAGTTTCGCCACACTTCAAGTTCCTCGAGCAGCGCATCACGGCGGTCGGGGTCGGTGCCGGCGAGGTTGGTCGTTTCACCAAGATCGTCGCGCAAGTTGTAGAGTTCGACTTCCGTAGGATCAAATGACTCGATCAGCTTCCAGTCCCCTTTGCGTATGACGCTCGAAGGATGACTGGACGGATGCTTGTTGTAGTGGGGGAAATGCCAAAACAGCGATTCGCGCGGAAGCTCGTCAGTCTCACTGAGCAATGGCTTTAGATTGACGCCATCCATGTGCTGGTTCGGATTCAGCTCGACTCCCGCGGCAGACAGACAAGTCGGATAAAGGTCGTTGCTGATAACTGGTTCGTGGATCACTCGACCAGCGCGTGAGATACCCGGCCATTTGATGATCAAGGGAACGCGAATGCCGCCTTCGTAATAGGCACCCTTATTGGCTCTCAGCGGCGCGTTGCTGGTGGCTTTGTAGAAGCCACCGTTGTCGGAAGTGAAGATAATGACCGTGTCGTCTTCTTTCCCAGAAGCTCGCAGTGCATCCAACACGCGGCCGACGCTGTTATCGATACTCTCGACCATCGCCGCGTACACCGGTTTGCCCTGACGCTTCGACTTGGGAACTCGCTCGTACTTCTTCGTGAGTTTCTCTGGTGCCTGTAGTGGGGAATGCACTCCATAGTGCGGGAAGTAGAGAAAGAACGGCTGCTCACCAGACTGCTCGATCAGTCCGACGGCTTCGTCCGTGAGCCGGTCAGTTAAATACTCGCCGGTCTGGCCATCGGGCAACACGTTCCATTTAGCTCGGTGCGGTGTTGTCGGAATGGACCAGTTGCCTTGATACGGAAAAAAGTACTGCCCGGGTGCGCCGTGGGCGTTGCCGGCGATGTTGATGTCGAATCCGTGATGCTCCGGAAGACAGAAAGGTTCGCTACCGAGATGCCATTTGCCGATGTGGATCGTCTGATAGCCCACGTCGCGTAGAGCCTCTGCCAACGTGAATTCTTCGACGGGCAGTCCGCGAATCTTACGCCCTTCGATTAGTCTTGCGTTCGGATCCCAACGTCCTGACGGTAACCAATCGGTCAACAGCAATCGGGCTGGATACTTGCCCGTGAGAATCGAGGCTCGTGTTGGGGAACAAACAGCGCACGCGGCATAAGCGTCGGTGAATCGAACGCCATCGGCGGCCAACTTGTCGATGTGGGGCGTCTTGTAGTAAGTGCTTCCCTGGCACCCCAGATCCATCCAGCCGAGGTCATCGATCAGGAACAAAACGATGTTGTGACGCTCCGCGTCCGCCCGGGACGAAGTCGCCATAACGAGCAATAGTGAAACAAATAGTAGAACGATTCGATTCATTATGATGATTCCTACAGCATCTATCAGACAACGGGAGCGGAGATTGCAGTGTCTTCTCTCGTAACCCCGATTGCTTCTCTGATCGCTGCCAATTCTAATTGCAAGTGTTTTTGAAAGAGGCTGATGTCTGCACTGTGGATCAGCATGTTCGCCCCGAGTTTCAGCAGACGACTTTGCTGCTCGACATCACCCCAGTAGTGAATGCCCGCACCCACGCTGGCCTCGCGCGCCTTGCTGAAGATCGTTTCGCACGCGGCAAGAAAGTCCGGATGGTCGTATTGCTCAGGAATGCCGAGGCTGCAGGAGAGATCGTGAGGCCCAATCAACACCCCGTCGAGATCGGGAACTTGCAGAATGTCGTCGAGAGCTTCGATTGCTGGCGTGCTTTCGATATTGACGATCAGAAGACGCTTCGATGCACGCTCGCGTATGTAGTGTTCCAGCTCTGAGCCAACGGCTTCGCCGGCCAGCATTGCTTGCTGCGTTTGGCCTTTGATAGGCCGCATTTTAACGGCACCTCGCAGTGCCTTGACTTGCTCAACGGACTCGACATAAGGCGCGATGATTCCTGTGGCACCACCGTCAAGCATCATCGTGGCGGCATGTGGATCTGGTGACGGAATTCGGACGATCGGCGGAATGCCGAGCGCGGTGTACGTCTGACACATCCAGCTAAGCTGAGCTCGATCCAGAGCGATGTGCTCTGTATCGATAAACACGAAGTCCAAACCACAAGTCGCGACAACCTCAGGCCAGCGTGGTGATGGCGACACAATCAGCGTGCCAAAGACCTTCCGTCCCTCATGCAGACATTCTCGTAGCTTGGAGGGCCTCATGGCGTAATCCTCAGCTTGCCAAAGTGGATGTGTGTTCGCGTCGTGTCAGCAGTTCCGCTATCCCAAACGCAACGAAAGTCACCCTGCGCGACTTCGCACAGCGTTGGATATGAGTTCTTGATTCCTGCGTGGTAGAAGGTCTTTTCCTCACTCCAGTCTCCACCCGGCGGTTTGGTCTTATAACGCAGTGACGTGCGACCCCCGTTGGGAAAACCAGGTGCCTTGTCACGTTGTGCCGGGCCGTCGTTGTAGACGTAGATATGTGTGCCATCCTCCGAACGACCAAAGTAACCCTTTGATTTGGCATTGTGCAGTTCGGGCTCGGGGCGAGCTTCGGACCATGTTTGCCCACCGTCGGTGCTAACGCTGGAATACGCTCGTGGGGGATCTGTTGTCAGGTCAGTTTCATCATAGTTGGCCGTCCGCATCACGATTTTCAGTTCGCCCGTGTTGTCGCCGGAAGCGATGTTGCCCTCGTGGAGGAACACCCTGGAGTCGGTCGGTTGTGGAATGAAGGCTTCCAGTTTCCACTCCAACAGGCTGGTGCTGCTGAGGATGAAGTGGTCGCGAGAGCCGCGTGGATCAGCTGCCAAAGTGTTTCGGTGTGCGGGCAGAAGGAAACGTGTCTTCCCGTCGATCTTCGTCTTCACCGGCGACGCATTCAGAATCAGCGGCCCGGTGTAATTCATGGCAGGCTCGACCGGCGTCCACGATCGCCCGCCGTCGGCCGTGAACGCGACGGCAAGCTGCGATTCCTCGCTATTGCGCTGGGCAATCGAGCACCGCATCGCGAAGCACCAGATTACGGCTTGTCCCGGCACGCGATACAGCACCGGGTTGGCATAGGCGAACTGAATCGCGCCCTGTCGTTGCGTGTGATCAAAAACAGCGACGGGTTCCTCCCATGTATCGCCGTCGTCTTTGGAAAGCGTGGCGAAGATATCGCCCATGTCCTTCTTGCCATTCCTCATTGCTCCGAAAGCGACGAGGAGCTGATTCTGCTTGTCTCCCTGAATGATGAACGGCTGCCAGACGCGCCAGGCCTGCGGATGCTGCTCGACGCGTCGGATCGTGCGGACGTCTGTCACGTCGCCCGAGTAATCGGGTTCGTCGCCGGGGGCAGCCTCTGTAAACAGTGCAGCAGTTGCGAAGAGGACCAGACCACGGCCAATCATCCCACGAAATGGGAATAAGGAATTCCTTGTTATGCCCATACGATGACCCATTTCTACTTTCGCTTCTTTGGTTTGGCGTCCGTCTCGGGCAGCCAACGTGCAAGTTCAGTCTTAATCTCCGCAAACTCTGATCGCGTCGCGAGGTTGGTCCATTCGTTGGGATCATTCGCGTGGTCGTACAACTCTTCGCCGCCATCGGCGTAGCGAATGTAGCGCCATCGCTGAGACCGCAATGCGTGGTTTCCTCGTCCGTGCGATGTCAACGCAGGACGCTCCCACGCACGGTTCGGATCCGTCAGCAAGGCCGCGATGCTCTGTCCGCTCAGTCCATCCACTTGCGGAAGTTCACACAGCTCATTGAGTGTGGGAAACAGATCAAGCATCCCCACCGGCTGCTCACAGACGGAACCCGGTTGCGTCACATCAGGGGCCACCACCACAAAGGGGATGCGTGTTGATCGCTCCCAAAGCGTGAACTTATGCAAACGTTGTTTTTCGCCGAGATGCCAGCCGTGATCGGACCATAACACGATGACTGTGTTGTCCGTTTGTCCGCTTTCGTCTAACGCGTCGAGCACGCGTCCGATCATGGCGTCCGCGAATGAGATGCTGGCCAGATATGCCTGTAGCAGTTCACGGTACTTTCCGGACTTCATAACCAGTTCGTAGTCTTCACGTCGCTGAGCTGCGAACTCCAGCCCCATCGCCGGCAGATCATCTAGGTCATCGTCCTTGATTTCGGGAAGATGAATGGACTCGAGTGGATAGAGGTCAAAGTACTTTCGAGGGGCGTAGAACGGCAAATGAGGTCGATAGATGCCGGCGGCCAGAAAGAACGGCTTGTCAGGCGTCTGCTTCAGAAAGTCAATCGCCCACTGCACGAGCTGGCCGTCTCCCGTTTCGAGGTCGTTCTTGTCGAGTGGTCCCCAATCAAATTCTCGCGGGTTCTTCGGTGGCTTGGTCAAGGCTTTGACACTTGGCAGTCCATTGAGCGGAAAACCATCCGGGAAGCGGAAGTTGCTGACATCCAGGCCACGATGCAATCGGTCCTGGTAATGACCATCGAAGACCTGATCAAAATAGCTGTGCCAGTCGCCATGCCGGTTGAAGCCCGGCATGTGGTGATTCACCTTGCCGCCTCCCACCACGTGAAATCCATTTGCCTTGAAGTGCTGTGGAATCGACGCGATATTCGGGATCGCTTCGTGCCACTTTGCACTGTTGTCGTAGATGCCGGTACTGCCGGGGCGCCTTCCAGTCAGCGTGGCGACTCGCGACGGATTGCAAACGGGTGCAGCGCAGTGGGCATTGGCAAACAGCATGCCACGTGCGGCCAGCCGATCGATATTGGGAGTCTTCACATCCGGGTGTCCACCCAGGCAGCCGACCCAATCGTTCATGTCGTCGACGACGATCATCAGAACATTCGGCTGCGCGGCAAATGCACTTCCCGATAACAGCGCGCCGAGCATCACGACTGCCGCTGCAGTCGAGAGCAGTCCCTTCAAGAGTAACCATTGCTGATGCATTGTTCTTCCTGTGGCGCTAGATGGATTCAAGTTCGGCAACGGGAATACGGGCGACTTCGATATCTTCTTTGTTGACCGAATAGATCACCCACAAGTACTTTCCAACGACGACCGAGTGCGGATACTGGTATCCATTTGCCCGTTTTGCTTTACCCTCATAACGCTGCGCCGGAGCGATGAACTTGATGACCGCCATGCGATCGAAATTCACGCCGTCTCGAGACAACGAAATGGCCAGCATGCTGCGGCCTCCCTGCCTGCTCGACATCGGCAGGGGATTGTTGATCACGTAGTACTGGCCGCCCGGTAGTCGTCCGGAATTAGCGCGAGCGCCGGTATCGGGAAAATTCGTCCGTGTGGGGGCTGTCCATGTCATCCCGTTATCGAAGGAAAAGGACGCGTAGTGGCGACGCGGCCTAGAGGCCTCAATCTCGGCCTTGCTCTTTCCATGAATGGTCCCTTGATCTCGATAGAGTCTCACCCAGGTTCCGTCGTCTAAACGCCAAGGCGGCGTGGGTTCGGTCATTCGGTGTTCGTCATCGGAGTCCGGCCACTGCCTTGGCTTGAAGAGTAGTTGTGGCAAGTTGGCCGGCTCTTTGAACCAGGCGTTGATTTTGGCGACGAGCACCCGGTCGCCGGCAGGGATAGCGGGATAACCGGGTTCCGGATCGGGGGCTGAGTCCGATAGCCAGAAAACCGGCCCCAAGGTCTTGTCGTCTCGCACCTCACGGGCCAGTAATCCGATCCGGATCCGTGAGACTTCATTGAAACGATAGACTTTCTTTCTCACGGCTCGATCGACACAGGTCACTGCGTAGAGACGACCTTCAATCTCGGCGAAGCCCTGAGAGGTTTGAAACGGCCTGGGTTCTTTTGCGATCGAGGCTGGGACGTTGTCGGCAAGCGGCGGAAACAGAGTCTTCGGGTCGGACCATGTCTTTCCATCGTCGGTCGAGTACCGGTAGACACCATGCTGCCCCGAAGTGTTCTCGTCACGTGCCTGACTATCCCAGCAGGCAAGCAGCGTTCGCTTGAAATAAGTGAGGTACCCGTGAAGGTTGAACGTTCCCGTCTCGGGCGTTGCGTGCAGTAGCGTCGTTGTTTTCACCTTTTCCAGGAACCGGTAGCGGAAGTCCGGCGCATTACCTGCCGTCCATTTCACCGCTGGCGCTGTGGTCTGTTGAGCGAACCCAACGTCCACGAACGCGAAGCTGTGCAGCAAGATTGCCGCCAGCGTGATGCGAAGATGAATTGCGTACTTTCTCATGGGCATGTCGTGTCGAATTAGGGTAGCGGAAGTCGTCAAGACTTTCGGGAATTCACTGACCGTCGAAACTCTTGACGAGTTCCGCTACGTCAGGTTGGTAAGGGGCTGAAGTCATCATGGGTTCCACTACTTAAGCAGGTAGTCCGGGTATTTCCACGTGTACTTCTTGCCGGCGGACTTCTTCTTCACTGAGCGAACTTCCTTTGTCAGCCTGCGGAGCTTCTTTGGATCAAGTAGCGGATCGTTGGTTTCCAGGCGCCACCGATCGAGTCGTTCCTGCAAGTCCGCAAGTACATTCGCGTGATCAGGGTCTTCAGCGAGATTGCGGAACTCGTAAGGATCTTCCTGCAAGTCATACAGCTGATAACGCGGCGGCTGGCGCATCAACGCATACGCTGCTTTGACTTCCGGGCGTGAGACAGCGATCACCGCGCCGAGGTCCAAATTGCCGCCGTAATCCTGCCCGCGGTTGCTGGCTTGCAGCTTCTCGATCGTGATGTCGTAGTCGGGGTGAATCGTATCGGGCAGCAGGCTTTCGATAAGTTTGTAGCGGTCGCTGCGAACGCTACGTTGTGGAAAGTAATTCGGCGCCGCCGCATGCGTGTGATACTCGGCGAAATAGTGGGTCCGCCATTGGGCGGAGCCGGATCGAAATAGCGGTTGGAGTTCGGCACCAGGGAGACCTTCAACCGGTTCGGCTCCCGTTGCTTTGAGTAGCGTAGGCATCAGGTCCAGTGTCGAAACCAATTCATCCCGAACCTGAGGGGCAATGTGACCCGGCCAGCGCATCAACATCGGAATGCGCAATCCTCCCTCATAGCACGTCCGCTTGCCTCGAAGCATGTCGGCCCCGTGATCACCGATGTAGATGACGATGGTGTTGTCGGCTTTTCCTGATTCATCAAGAACCTGCAGCAGATCACCGACGAGCGAATCGAGTCGACTCATGCAGTTGTAATGGTCGGCCACCATCTCGCGAAACTCAGGGGAGTCGATGCCCATGTAATCCATCACCTGCACGTCGTCTTTAGTCTGCGGATTCTTTGGCAGTCCGTCAACCTGTGCGATCCACGGTCGGTGCGCGTCCGGATAGTTCACACTCAGCAAGAATGGTTTCTCCCCGGCACCCATGAACTCCTTTGCATGCCTGGCATAATCGCTCAGTTGCGTCCGCTGAAAGTTTGCACTGGTGATTTCGTGCATGTCGAACGGAAACGCGGAAACCGGGTTGATGTGCAGCTTGCCAATGATGCCGGTCCGATAACCAGCTTCCTTTAAGCTGCGAGGCAAGTTAGGTGTGTCCGCTCGGTACATCCGAAAGCCCCAGGTCGCGAGTCCGAACTGGCCATGCTGATGCGGATAGAGTCCGGTCAGAAAACTGGCTCGCGACTGGCTGCAACCTGCCTGAGGCACAAAGGCCTGGCGAAAAAGAATGCCATCCTCTGCCAGTTGATCGAGATGCGGAGTTCTCGCAAACCGATCGCCGTAGCAACCTAACTCCGGCCCGTTGTCCTCGGAAACAATGAGCAGGATGTTCGGTTTCGTTTCGGCGAATCCCGTGCCTGAGATAAACAAGCACAACAACGCCAGAATTGGATTCGAGTATTTCATAGTGCATTCACGTGTTCGATGAGTTGTCAAAGCGCGTAGCGGAAGTCGTCAAGACTTTCGGGGCCAATTCCGACCGTCGAAACTCTTGACGAGTTCCGCTACCTGAAACAGTTACACTCAATTGGAACCGCCCTTTCCTTTCCTTGCGTTCTTTACTTCATCTTTCCCATAGAACTTGATGAGCCCTTTCTTTTCCATTTCCGGATAATCGCCTGGCCTTATCTTGTGCGTTATTTGGGTCAGATTCTTTGGCTCACGGACGATCTTTCGATCAGGAAACTGCATCACGATGTTAACCATGATTTCCTGCAGTTCCTTGCGAATCGATTCGACTTCAGGGCCAGTCACTGGCTCTTCTTCCATCACGTCTTCACCCGCATTAAACAGTCGCCCATCGGAATAGAGTTTCCAGTCCTTGGTGCGCACCCAGCAGTGAAAGCCCCTCTTTGAGCTGCCCGAAGACTGAAAGGCCCAGCCACGCGCATTGCTTTCGTCGCCCTTCATCAGATCAAGAAAGCTGGTGCCATCCGTATTCTCCGGCACCTTTGACCGAGTAACGTCAGCGATCGTTGGCAGTACATCGCTGAAATCAATCGGGCTGTCGACGACCGTTCCTGCCGGAATAACACTCGGCCAGTTTGCAACAAAGGCAACGTGGGTTCCTGCATCGGTCGGATAGCCCTTGCCACCATAGACATATCCACGCTGTGGCAAGGGTGAGATGATCGCCTGGCCCGTCCCATTGTCACCGGTGATCATGATCAACGTCTTGTCTCGCAAGCCGGTCTCTTCCAGCTTGCTGACCACTTTGCCGATCATCCGGTCCATGTGCTCGACCATATCGCGAAATCTTTCGATGTTGCGTCGCCTGAGATTCTTGTTCCAGTCTGGACTATCCGGCGTCGGATCAAACGGCGAATGCACGTGAATCATTGGGTAGTAGGCAACGAATGGTTCGTCCTTGTTCCGTGCAATGAAGTCACAGATAAAGTCGCTGACCAACTCTGGTCCATAATCGTCTTCAGAAACTTCAACGCGTTCCCCGTTCTTGTAGAGAGTTGGGGCTCGATACCGAGGAGCCTTGTCCTGGAAGTTCCAGAGCATGTATTCATCAAAGCCCGCCTCAAACGGCCCCTGGAAGTTCTCCGGGCTCAATTGCCATTTGCCGGCAATCACGGTTTTGTAGCCGTTGTTCTTCACCATTTTGGCAAACGTCGGCTGGCTCAAGTCCATGTTGTAAAACTCGGTGTAGTTGCGCAGTCCATACCGTCCGGTCATGATTTTTACTCGTGACGGCGTACAAAGCGGCGCGGAATACGCATGGTCAAAACGAGCTCCTTCGCGCGCGAGCTTGTCGACGTTCGGAGTTGAATAAAACTCGCTGCCGTAGGCTCCGTAACACTCGTACCCAATGTCATCCGCCATGATCAGGACGACATTAGGCTTTTCTTCAGCGGACAATAGGTGAGGAAGCCCCAGCCCGCTGAAGAAGACAAATGAGAGCGTGATTCTCTTTGCGATGTCGATCATTCATGTAATCCTTGAGTCACTTCGACTAACTCGTTGTTCTTGAGGCGTGTGTCTTGCTTCTTCGTTTTCTGTTCCCTGCAGTAATCGAGGCGATGAAGACCGTCGCAATGAGAAGAAGATATTGCCATGTGGCATCTTCTTCATCGTGATATCCCTTCTCCTATTCAAGCACTATGGAAGCGAGTCTGAGCCGGATTTGGGGTGATTCCAGTCGGTCATAGCTCCCAGCCGGCCCGGTAATCTCGACGCAGGAACTGATTCGCCGCCAAGTGATTGGTGAACGCCATTTCTTCAGAATCCCAAAGCAGCTTCTTCTGAGTGAGATCGTCGCGCAGTTGCGCACGAAGCGCCACGTTGCCCAGTAGGACGCCCTCCGTCAGTGGTCCTGCCCAATCAAAGTTGGACCCGGCCTTAGGGCCGCCTTTGCAGGCCAAGATCCACTCTTCGTGGTGCCCAGGCGAACGAGCCAAGACTTTCGGAGGAGCTCCATATTCCCTTGCTCGTCTTTCTGGGAACATGTGCCAACCGTTGTCCCAGTCGGTCAGGATCACGCCCTCATCGCCGACCAACATGACGCCGTTGGCAGCCATCACAGTACCGTCTTCGAGTACGTCCGGCCGTGGAGGCCTCAACCCACCGTCGTGCCACTGCACTTTCACGGGTGGCATATCACCCCGAGCCGCAAAATGAAATGTCACCACCGAACCAAGGGGATACGATTCGTCGTTAACGCGCGTCGAGACTGCCTCGACACTGGTGGGTGCTTTCAGCTTTAACGCGCGATACACGGGATCAAAGTAGTGACAGCCCATGTCGCCTAGCGCGCCAGTTCCGAAGTCCCACCAGCCTCGCCACTTGAACGGCGCGTACGATGGGTGGTATGGCCGCATCGGAGCCGGCCCGATCCACAAGTCCCAGGCCATCGTACCGGGAACAGCAGGCGTATCCGTTGGACGCGGAACTCCCTGTGGCCAGTATTCGCCATGAAGACCACGCGAAGGCCGATCGGTCCAGATGTGGGCTTCGCGAATCGGCCCAATGGCGTTGTCCATGACGTACTCCTGGACGGTCCGCGTGTCCTTGTCTGCTTGTGCCTGATTGCCCATTTGCGTTGCCACGCCTGCCTCGCGGGCCGCTTTCGCTAATTCGCGGGCTTCCCAGATCGAGTGCGTCAATGGCTTCTCGCAGTAGACATGCTTGCCAAGCCGAATCGCGGCCATCGAAGCGTGAAAGTGATGATGGTCGGGAGTCGATACAATGACCGCATCGATCTCCGATTCCATTTCGGACAACATGACGCGATAGTCTCTGTATCGCTTTGCATTCGGAAGCTTCTCGAACGACTCAGCCGCTCGCTGCCAGTCAACGTCGCACAGGGCCACGATATTCTGCGACTCCGTTCCCCGGATATTGCTGCCAGCCCTGCCACCGGCTCCGATGCACGCAACGTTCAGCTTATCATTAGCGGCATAGGCGCGAGCCGAACCAGCCTGCAGAATCGTAAACGCGGCCGCAGATGTCCCCACGGCTTTCAAGAAGTGTCGACGATTGACATTCAAGTGCATGACATAACCTCCGCACAGTAAATGAGAGTTAAACGCCGTCGCATTGCGTGAATCAATCTCGGGCAACGATCCTCTTCTTCCGAGATAGAGTGCGGCTCGGTCCCGGTCGAAGCATAGCGGTTACGCACCAGAAGCCAATCGCAACTGATGCTAAACTTGGATCGCGTCATTTGCGCTGCGACTATGGGCATCACGGCCTTCCTTCTATCCAGGCGAGATTGAAACGAGCCAGGGAAAGGTTGGCGTAGGCCCAATCTCTTGTTCGCTTGATCTTGGGCTCAGCCACACCAGATTCGTAGAAGCAGAGAATTGTTCCGTCCGACAGAACGGTGAGATCGGAGTAGGCGCTCGGGCCGGGTTCGATCGTACGCTGGACAGGCCAAGTGATTCCGTCGTCGCGACTCAGATGAATCGTCAGGTTGCGCCTTGCCGAGTGCTTGCGTTTCGTCGTCTGCGCGTTCGAGAACAAGAGCTTGTAGGGAACATCCTGGTTTACTGAATGCTTCGTCACGCCCGCCATACATCCCGGCTCTTGGAGTTCATCCGCGATCCGAGGCGCGGACCAGTCGCTGAAACCGTTGGAACTGAAGGCGACGAGTCGACGATTACGTGGATCCCCATTTCTCGCCGTCAGCATCACACTGCCATCGGATCGTTCTACGACGTTCGCTTCGCCACCCGTCGGAATGGCTGGGTTGCCCGCATGCCACGTCGTACCGCCGTCGTCACTATAGATGGTCGCCGCTGCTTTGCCGGTTCTACCGGGCAATCGATAATCGGACATCCAAACCGGAGCAATCAGTCGACCATTCGATAACTCGATCCCATGCCCAGGCCCGGTCGCAATCGCCTGCCAGTCGATGTGTTCACGGAACGAGTTAAGAGCTGACGTGATTTCGATTGGAGACGACCAAGTCTTCCCATCGTCGTCACTGTGAATCGAGAAGCACCGCATGTACTCAACGCAATAGATCAGATGCACCCGTCCGGAACGCGTGGCGATGGCGACTGGGTTGTTAACCGTCTGTTCATTCGGTCCGCCCATATCCTTCGCTTCCTTTCCCGGAGGAAGCACTGGATTCCTGGATAGGCGAGGTCCCAAGTGAGCAACTTGCACGGGTGGAGCAAATGTCTTGCCGCCATCGGTGCTTCGCCGAAGGTGAATTTCGATCTCGCCCCGATCCGCGATGCTGAACTTCCTGGCTTCACAGTATGCCAAGACCGTACCCTTGGCCGTCACCACAATGCCTGGTATTCGATAGAGCACGAATCCGTCGGTCTGCTCCTCGAAAAGTACCGACTTCTCGAAGAAGGGCTCGGTTGCTTGACCTGCACCAACCAATACGCAGCATGCGATGAGGCCGGAAACAACCCGGAGAGAATTCTCGCGGCTACAGAACGGATGCGGATGGCTCATCATTCCCTCGCCACCTTTCGTCGTGACGCGAGCAGCCCATCCATTTGGTCATTCATGCATTGGAGCAAGTCAGGGTGACTCGATGCAATGTTTTGCTGTTCGATCAGATGACCGGCGTGCAGCGCGGCTTTTTGCGGCCCAGAATCGTCGTGGCGACCAGGATAATCGTAAAGTTCTTCTGCGATCGTCTCGCGCGACTGCCAATCGATCCATCGGGTATAGCGTGCATTCTCAGTTCGGATTGAGTAGCCCATCACCTCGGGTGTCGTACTCGTCCAGGGCCGATTGAACTGGCTCAAAACCGTGTCGCGGCCTGGTGCCTGCGGATCTTTGAGTAGTGGTAAGAAACTGCGGCCGTCGAGATCTGCCGGCGCATCCAGTTCCGCTAAAGCAGCCAGGGTCGGATACAGGTCGACCATCTCCACTAAGGAGTCTGTGGCAGCACCTGGTTGGGCAAGATTCGGTGTGCGAATCAGCAATGGCACTCGGGTATCAAGTTCAAAGTTTGTTGCCTTGCACCACCGGTTGGTTTCACCCAAAGCGAACCCGTGGTCTCCCCAGATGACAACAATCGTATTTTGTTCGAGCCCAAGCCGCTTCAATGCACCCAGTACTTTGCCAACTTGTGCATCGACATAGCTCACGCACGCGTAGTAACCGTGCCGCAGTTGTCGACTTTGTTCGACGTCCAGATCTTCGTCCTTCGGCACGCCCTTGTAACCGCCCAGTTCACGATGAGAATGCAGGGCGATTTTGGGAGACAGCTTAACCGGCTCGCGGAGACTCTCGGGCAGTTCAAGTGCTTCCCGGTCGTGCAGATCCCAGTACTTTTTTGGCGCGTTGAAGGGCAAATGCGGCTTAAAGAATCCAACCGCCAAGAAGAACGGCCCGCCATCTTTCTTTAGATTTTCAAGGGTCTTGACGGCCACATCGGCGAGTTTGCCATCGGGATAGGCAGCGTCCGCCACGTCAGCGACTTCGTAAGCTGCCTGCTTCTTTTGCTTGCCCTGGTTGTGCGGTAGCGAATAGTTCTTCCACCCTTTGCGTTTCAGGGTTTCCGGTTCCGACCACGAAACCGGGTCAAGCTCCTTCTCATTGCCGCTGAAGATCTTTCCGAAACCGAGTGTGCGGTAATCGTTCTGCTTGAAAAGCTGTGGAAGCGTCACATGATCCGGCCGAGTCTCCCGGAACCGATTGCGGTTGTGCCAGACCTGAGTGTGATCGGGCAATAGACCGGTCAAAAGTGACGTTCGCGAAGGCCCGCAGACCGCCTGTTGAACGTACGCCCGATTGAATTGTCTTGCGCTCTTTGCAAATTGGTCGATATTGGGCGACTTGGCGAGAGGGTCACCGTAGCAACCTAATGCTGGACGCAGATCGTCAATCGCAATGAACAGAACGTTCGGACGCTCCGGCTCAGTAGAAGCTGGAGTCTGGGCAACCGTTGCATCTGCGAAGCAGGCAAAAACCACGCAAATGGTCAAGACTTTCGACCGACTCATCTGACATCCACCGAAACTCTTGACGAGTTGCGCAACTAGTCGATTCATGGTTTCACCCCTTTCTCCGAAGGTGATCCAGCACCTGTTTTCGGCCTCGCTGAATTTGCTCGCTGGTTAATTGACGCGCACGTCCATGGTCTCGTGCGCGAAGAGCCTCGATCAGATCACTTCTACCAGCGCAGGTATACTCAGCAACTTCAGCCGGGAGCAGTCGGGGATCGTCTCGCTGAGCGTCGAACACTTGGCCGATCGCTCGGTGTTCTTGAACAACTCGAGCCAAGAGCGGGTTTTGGGCGGACTCGACCAGCAATTCGTGAAAGCGCTGTTCATTGTCCAGCCACAAGTTCATCTGTCGCTTCGTGGCAAACTTCTTTGCATTGGAAGCAACCTGCCGAGAGATCCCCTGTGCTTCTTCCAGAAGCGACTCCAGCTCTTCCAGCTGGTAGGGCGTAATGTTACGGGCCGCCTCACCCGCCGCGCAACTTTCCAGCGCATCCCGCAGGACATAAAGGTGATTGAGCTGCTCGCGATCCACCTTTCGAACGAATGCGCCGGCGCCGGGAACATGTTCGACAAGCCCTTCAGAAGTCAGCCGATTGATCGCCTCGCGAACGGGGATGACGCTAACGCCAATCTCATCTGCAAGGGCGCGATTCACCAACTGCCTGCCCGGAGCAAACTCCCCATCGGCGAGTTTGCCTCGAATATGCGTGTAAGCCTTTTCGGCGAGAGACGGTTCCATTTCATCACTCTTGAGCGAACGGTTGCAGTCAATAGCAGCTATGTTATAACGCGGAATAACTGTAATTCAAGCCAATAGCGAAAGCCTGTAGACTGCCAGTAGTCACACTTCGAGAACGAATATTCCATTTGAATAGCTAGAGCCCTATAACGATGAAATCCGTTGGACTAATTGGCGTCGGTTTATTGGGCTCTGCGCTTGCGAACCGATTGATAGACAGTGGATTTAGTGTCCACGGATTCGACTCCAACGAGGAACAGCTAGAGGCCTTGAATCAGAGTGGTGGCATCGCCTGCGATAGTGCGGGGGAAGTGGTTCAGAATTGCGATGTGCTGATTCTTTCTTTGCCAACCAGTGACGTGGTCCTTTCTTTGGTCCGGCAGCTGCGCACCGACTTCCAGCCGAGCCAGATTGTTGTTGATACAACGACTGGCGATCCGCAGCAGATGGTTGCTGTCGGCAAATCGCTTGCGGAGCTTGGAGTGTCTTATCTTGAGGCGACGGTAGCCGGATCGAGTGCTCAGGTCACCGCGGGGACGGTTGCCTTGTTGCTAGGTGGGGACGCCGAAGTTGTGGAAAGCGTGAAACCGTTGCTGGCGGCAATCACATCAAAGCACTTCCATCTGGGACCTGTTGGCACTGCTTCCCGGTTCAAGTTGGTTCACAATCTCGTGCTCGGGCTGCATCGAGCAGTGCTGGCGGAAGGATTGGAGTTCGCTGAATCGCTCGGATTCGATCAAGAGGTGACCCTGGAGATTCTGAAGCAGACGCCAGCCCAATCGGGTGTGATGGAAACCAAAGGAAGACGGATGGTGGAAAGAGACTATGGACTTCAGGCCAGACTCTCTCAGCACCTCAAAGACGTGCGGCTGATCCTTGCCGAGGCTGATCGTGCGGGGGCCAATACACCACTGAGTCAAGTTCATAAAGTGCTTCTTGAGCAGGCTGAGGCGTTGGGCTTTGGTGATGCAGACAATAGCGCGGTAATGGAAGCGTTTCGACATCCACGAACGGAAGATCTATAGATGCTGTCGGAACAGACATTGCCTCTTGCCGTGGTTGCGGGTCTGCATCTGATCGATGGATTGGTGGTCGTGCTCTATTTGATTGGCATCACCATCATGGGAGTTTGGATGGGGCGGCGTTTAAGAGGACTCGATGATTTCTTCATGCCCCGCAAGTTCGGTAAAGGCATGATGATGATGCACGCCTTCGGAACAGGAACCGCCTCCGACCAGGCAGTGACGGTTTCTTCGGCCACGTTTCGCACTGGTCTAAGTGGAATCTGGTATCAATGGCTTTGGCTGTTCGTCACGCCATTCTATTGGCTCATTGCACCAATCTTTAGGCGGTTTCGTGCAATTACCACTGCTGACGTTTACGAATTGCGCTACGACCGGAGCGTAGCGGTCCTCTTCGCCATCGTCGGAATCGCCAGCATGTGCATCAAGATCGGCCTGATGCTCAAAGGCGCTGGTGCTCTGGTGGATGCAGGAACTGGTGGCCTGATCGACGCTAGTGTTGCGATCATTGCGGTGACATTGATGTTCGTGATCTATGGTGCAGCCGGTGGTTTGGGCGCCGCAATCGTGACGGACTACATTCAGGGCATTCTGACCATCGCTTTCTCTTTCATGCTGTTGCCGTTCATCCTGTCGGAAGTTGGCGGCATAAGTGGTGTGCGAGAAACCATCAGCAATGATGCAATGCTCTCACTGGTCGCGCCTGGCAAGATCTCCTGGTTCTTTGTCATCATGATGTCTTTCCAGGCTTTGGTAGGCATTGTGGCTCAACCGTTCATCATGGGCGTT
>JANSWS010000579.1 GCA_024743355.1 bacterium | reverse complement strand
GGCATCTCATCCCATCGCGGCCAGGCTGCGGTGATTCAGCGCATTCCATGCACTCTTGGAGATTCTTTTAAATGTCAATTTCATGGAAAGAACTTGGGAACGAATGGTTGGTCCAGGATCCGTCGCTGGCTCTCGGCTGGGATCGTCAGGGCGACCAGGCTTTGCTGGAGCGCCGCGAGCAGATTCTGAGATACCTGCACATCAAGCTGGCTGTTTCGGGGCTAAGCTTGCCGACCCAGGCCGATGCGTGGGAAAGCGAGCATAGCTGGAGCGCGGGCCTGCTGCACAGCTTGCGGGAAAAGAATCGTCTGCTATCCGAGCATCGGGCAGCGGTGGACCAGCGGATTGAGAGCTTTCTGTCAGCCCATTTTTCGGATCTGGAATTGGACGCCCCACTGGGCGTGCCGCAAGCAACGTTGGTTCTGGACCGTCATGGCCTGGCCCGCCAATTGAGTCTTCCAGCGTCGCATGACGAGTTCAAGAACGATCTGTTGTCGAGCTATCGAGTCTACAACGGAGTAGTCCACAATCCGCGTGCGGACCGCCGAACCACCAAGGGAACATTTCATGTCTGCGAGGGTGGTCTGCCGATTCCGGGCGACAAGCGGGCAGTGCCCAAGGCCGTCTTTGCCAAGTTGTTGCAGAAGGCCTTACAGCCTCCATCGGACTGGCTCAAGCTGCCCTATTTGGATGGCTGCCAGGGTAACACCGAAGCCTTTGTGTCTCTATTAATTCGCCCTCTGGTCTGCCCTTCAGTTCCAGGCTTCTGTCGCCACAAGACGATGGAAGTTCGCTTCTTCGCTCCGGGCGGACTGGTCAGCAATCTGGATTTTGTCGAATCCATTTTTGGCAACGCCGGCGATCCGTTGTTGCCTGAGAATGACGCAGGTCTAGACGTGCTGCACTGGTCCGGGCATACGGGATGCGTAATCTTGGCGCCACATCTGTGCCAACTCAGCAAACGGGAACTCGGGCTGCCACATTGGGACCAGGCCACCGAACGACAGCGTCGCGACGCCATGTGTTATCGCGACCCGGAAGAGAAGTACAACGACGGAGGGGCTTTCAAGGCAACTTGTCGCACGGAAGATGGAGTGGTTGTGACTCTGATCGCGGACAACTACTTCGGCTACTGCAAGAAGGAAGTGAAGACCCAAATCAGCTATGCCAGCAATCTGATGGGCAACACGGAAGAGGAGCACGCGGGCGGTGCCCTGGCCTTTCCGAGCTGGTCTTTGGGCGATGAATTCCAAGTCAACAGCCAACGTTTCAACGGTCGGACCTTCGAAGATGTCAAACGTGATTACGCCAAATTCATCGACTTCCGCGAAGAAGGCTATGGCATCGACCGCCTATGCAATGATCTCATCTATATTCCCGAGGAGGCCAAGGCCAGCTTATACGACCAACGCATCCACTGGGTCTTGGATGGCAAGGAACAATCCATCCCCCTGCGACCTGGCAAAGTCTACATGGCCCCTAGCGGTTACCGCATCAAGATGGAGAAGCACCCCAAAGCGCCATCCTGGAGGTTGATCGGAATCGGGGGTGACGGAATCGTTTGTCATAAACCCTGTACCGTCAGCGGAGGCGGAAAGAGCGAGATTTCAAAATCACTTAAGGACTACATGCTAAGCGGTCCCATTTTCGTTAGTGATCTCGAATCGGATTTTGCGCTCATCGATCAGATCTTTCGCCGTGACTATTCGGACCGCTGGAATGCGAACTATGGCGATCGCCCCAATTACGAATCGGGGCCCAGCCGATCTGTCTTGGATTCTCGTCGCTCTTTGGGCAGCGTCATCAAGCTGCTGACTCCCTCGCGAGACTACAACGACGAATACAACGCCTGGCTGCGAACCATTCCGAGCTACATCTATTCGATGGCCTTCATCATCAAGCGATTTATCAAGCCAGAGTGGGGCGAAAACTGGCGCGAGCACTTTAGCGTTGACGTTGTCAACGGTGCGCCCGGGCATGAACTGAAATACGAAAGCCGCAAGTTGGTGGGCATGTACTTGCGGGTTGGTTTGGACAGCGAACGGCGTTGGCAGACTTATAAGCTGCGTCAAGATTTTGCCAGCGCTCAGAAAATCCAACTGGAAGACGACATCACTGCTTCGGTCGTGGTACCGGGCAGATTTCTAAACGAACAATATCCGGTTGAAGACAGTTATAAGTTTGTCGCCAACTGCGAGTATCGGCTTTTTCAGCGTCCGGACGATGCGATTCATCGCGGGCTGGACAAACAGACGGAAGCCGACATGGCACGCCGCGACAACTTTTTCTGCAACATGGAGCCGTTGGACCTGGCGACAGCCAAAGGGCTGGCCGAGGACGTGCTGAACTTCGGCGACTATACGCGGCCCATGCAAAAGATGCTGAACGCAGCCATCGACACCAAGGCTGCTTACGTCGTGAGCTCCGCGCATCCGCGTCTGGTTGATGGGCTACCCACCAAGAACCCACGCTATCTTCAGGACCGTCCGGATCTGACCCAACCTGCGGAAAGCTATATCGCACAGCGGAGCATACGCTTCTATCGCGGTCTAGCCGCCGATGCCCCCGTTTATCAGCCGGTCAACTCGGTGCTTTCGGGACGCAGAAACAATCCTCCGGACCGTCAGACGGGAATACGCTCTTTAGCCGTCTACAACCCGATCCATTACCAGGAATTGCCGGAACTGTTCATGGACTATGTCTGCTCGCTGACCGGCAAAAGCCCCTCAACGACCGGCGCCGGAAGCGAAGGTGCTCTCACCAAGGGCCCCTTCAACGCGATCTTGCCAATCCATGACTTGAATGCCTCTTTGGTGAGTATGATTCTGACAGGCTTACACGGCTATTCCACCGCCGCCGGTTTTGTGGGAAGCGAAGTTGAAGTCGGCCATGACATCAGCTTTTTGGTACCTGAACTGTGGTGCCGCTTGAGCGAGAAAGAAAGAAATCCCGCCTACCTTATCCAAGAAGGCATGCTCGAGAAATTGGAAGACTACGAGTACCAGGGGCGAACCATCTTGGCCAGTCGCTTGGGCTATCGCATTACCGCCCGTTTCGTACGACGCTTCTTCGGGCGTATGTTTGACAATCCCGACAAAGTTTTTGATTCCCGTATTCTCTGTCCAGAAACACAAGATGAAGAGGGCTACGCAGACGGAATCGATCACATCGTCGAGGCGCACCAGCGAGTTGCCACCACCTACTTTGAAGATGGAAGCTATGAATGCGCTTGCCCGCCCTTGCAAGCAGTTTTGTCCGTGATGGCGCACGGCCATTGGGAAGGCAAGAGTCTGGCCGCACCCGAAGTACGACAGCTGTTCACCCGAGAGTCCATGCTATCGAGTGATTGGTACCGCGCAAGACTCGACGCCAAACGCCGCGCGGATATCCGGCTTTGGCTCAGGCATCACAAATATCTCAATCGTTTTTGCATCAAGCAATCCAACGCAGAAGTCGTCCACAGACTTGGACTGCAAGCACTGATACGGGAGGCGGATGAGCGCTTGCAATATCTGCGTTCGGATGAGTATTTGCAGCGGATTGAAGGTACCCTGGGAGTCGATCCAACACTGGTGACCGAGGAAGCGCCGCAACCAGCCCAATACGCGATCGCCTAGTCGTGGCGAGTGCAGTAGCTACCTTCGCCAGAAG
>JANSWS010000234.1 GCA_024743355.1 bacterium | reverse complement strand
TTGAAGTCTTGGTAACCTCCAATACACCCATAAAACGCCGAGGGTTTTCGAGTTTTTCTCTTTTTTCTAAATCAGGCGCTCGCTTGATTGAGGACTAGGGCAGTTCACCATCACCAGTGATACTCTGAAGGTAGTGCTCTCCGATGCTGCCAACGAGTACGTCATCGCCGACGCCATCCGCATCGAAAGGCAAATGGGAATTGGAGGCGCAAGCATCCAGATAGATACCGCTCCGCGTCCAAGAACACCTCAGACTTTTACGGCGTTCCCGTTCTCGACGAGCCCCGAGCAGAACGCTGCTCACCTGCAATCGCAGAAACCAACTGAAATCCATACGAGGGTGGTCGATCAAGTTTGGGAAATCGTCGGCAGACAGAGCCAGCGTCCGAGCGGCCGCACTTTCTTGCAGGAAACTGGGGAGCGACTGCCGCTGCAGGGAGCCCCGGATGCCAAACTGGAATCGAAGCTGGCACCTCCTCTGACCGTGGACAGCATCTTTTCTGAGTGGGACTCGGAATAGCGAGAGCTAGCGGCTAAACATCCCTGTCACGCAACAGCCTGTCTTTTAAAATTTCAGAAAGGAGGCAACTTAGGACAGTTGCCTCCGATAATGAATTGTTTGGACTGAAGCAGTTTCAGGGGTTGGCTTGGGAGAGCCTGCGATGATTACAGTCTTCATCTGGAATTACCGTGGAATGTCGGAAGCATGGGGACACGCGTCCATGGAAATCTGCGGCGGAGAGCCTGCAGGAAACGTCTACATTAGTTGGTGGCCGGAGTCTGCAGACCGCAGGGCAAAGATCAGCAGTAAAGGTCCTTTGGCCAACATTTACACGGTCAATGCCATCAAGGATCGGATGTACCCCCACGACGTGAGAGACGAAGAACGCGTGCCGGATCATACCATCCGATTGGATGGTTTGGACGAAAGTGCTGCTAAAAGATATTGGTACGAATTGACCGGAGGAAAAGACCCGCAATGGACTTCCCTCACGCAAAACTGCTCCACGGTCGTTGCCCGGGCATTATTCGCCGCGGGCGGTGATAGCTTTGCGGAAGGCTTGGAAGGTTGGTGGCATTCATGGAACGTCATTTGGAAACCGGACGACGTTCTATCCTATGCCCGAGCGGTGCAAGCGGGTCTGCAACGGGCAGCAAGTCCGACCAATCAATGACCGAGCCCATTGCATCGCTAACCAAATGAGCTCAAACAGCAGAATCGTTTACGCGCGAGAATATAATCTCGGCTTTCCCGGCTCGCGTCATTTGCATCCCTTCGACGGATATAAGTTTTCCCGTGCATGGAGTTGCATCAAGCGTTCTTGTCCCTCGGCTGCCAAGCATCGTCATTATCGCCCTCTCCCCGCCACCTATGAGCTATTGAGGCGAATTCACACGGAGCAATACCTGGATGAGCTGCGATCGCGACGTGTACTGACACGAATTCTTGAGTTGCCAAATAACTTGCCACGATGGTTACTAGAGCGATGGGTCTTAAGGCCCATGTTGTGGGCGACTGGTGGAACGATTGAGGCCACCCGGCTGGCGTGGGAGTTTGGCGCGTGTGTGAACCTGGGCGGCGGCTTTCACCACGCTAGCCGCGATCGCGGGGAGGGCTTTTGCGTCTATGCCGATGTGCCCATCGCCATAGAAGTTTGGCGAAGGCAGTTCTCATTACAGCGTGTAATGATCATCGATCTTGACGCGCATCAAGGTAATGGATTTGAGCGCATTTATTCGGATGACTCCACGGTTGAAATATTCGACGTCTACAACGGTGACATCTACCCTCAAGACAGGACTGCCCGAGCAGCGATTCGCTGGGATCACTGCCTTACTTCCGGAATGCTAGATGCCGATTACCTGGGAATTATCGAAGGCAGCTTACCGGCTGCGATTGACGAGTTCCAGCCGCAGATCATTTTTTACATCGCCGGCACCGATATTTTTGAAGCGGATCCGTTGGGGCAAATGGGCATCTCGGCGGAGGGGATCTTTCGCCGGGACTGCCTGGTTAGCAAGTATGCCGCTGAAAGACAAATCCCCTTGGTAATGACGCTGGGTGGTGGCTATACAGCGGAAAGCTACCAGTTGGTTGCTCGCAGCGTCACGCACCTGCTCGCTTCCTAGTCACTTTCAGGGGGTGTGTTACCAAGGCACTTACCCAGAATGCGACCAAGGCTGGCACAATTGTGTGGCCTGGGTTGAAATTCAGGCTCAGGGATTACTCCAGGATTTGTCGGTTGTTCTTGGCTTGGCGGGTCTGCTTGCCGTAGAATGGAAGGGCTCTGGGGAGCCGAAACCTCGCGTCAACGCTTCTCGGAAAAACAGAATACTGAGGTCGAATTCGATCCAATCGCGATTCGCTTCCAGTGACTGTACCCCACCTACCTGCACGACACTGTTTGTGGTGTCCTCCACCCGAACCAGGTGTCGCGACCTTTGAGACACTTTCATTCGTTCATCGCGTTGGGTCTCATGATACGCATTCAAAATCTGTTCAGTGCTGGCTTGGCTTTCGGCCAAGTCTGGTTGCCATCCAGCCAGTTCTTTCGAATGACGCTTCGGCCGGCGATATGGATGTGCGGTCTGGTTTTGTGCGGCTTTGTAAGCGGTCCATTATCCGCTCAAGAGGAAGGCAAGAAGATTTACGAAAGGCAGTGTGCCAGTTGCCACGGCCAAGATGGTCAAGGGGTAGAAGGGCTCTACGAAAAACCGCTGGGTGGGGAAAGACATCGCCACGACTTATTGGCTTTGGTTGTCGACACGATGCCAGAGGAAGAGCCTGAAAGCTGCGTGGGTCAGCAAGCGGAAAGCGTGGTTGAGTACATCTACGAGCGGTTCTACACCGCGCCCAAAGAAGCTGAGTCTTCGCGATTGATGCGTTGGACAGTTCCGCAACATCGCAATGTACTGGCGGATATCTTCGCAACTTTCGCTCCGCGGCCTTCCCCAATTGCTGCTTCCGGTTCGGCGGGCGGACGATCCGAGCTTCCGCCCAGCCCTCTACGGAAACACATTCAAGACCTAAGTGCCGGCGGCCTGTTGGCCGAATACTATCAGTCTCGCGGTATGAACAAGGCGGATCGCTTAGTAATTCGTCGCGTGGATCCACGTATCGAATTCGACTTTCAAGAGGGAAGTCCGGGCCCTGGGATTACCGCGGATCAATTCTCAATCATCTGGGACGGCAGCCTGCTAGCCCCAGATACGGGTTACTATGATTTTCGTGTAACCACCGAGAATGGCGCGAGACTGTACCTCAATCTAGACCCGCAAGAAGTGTTGGGGCGATTGCGAGACGATAGCTCTGCTTCCGGGCAACAAGCGTTGATCGATGCCTGGGTGGGTTCGGGAAAGCAACGCGAGGAGACGGCAAGAGTTTTCTTGCTTGGAGGAAGGCAGTATCCACTTCGTTTCGAGTTCTTCAAATACCAGGATGAATCCGCATCGGTAAAGCTCGAGTGGAAGCCCCCGCACGGGACTTGGTCCGTCTTGGATGCCAGCGCGACACGAATTGCGAAAGTTCCCCGCGTGTTCGTATGTGACGTAGCCTTTCCAGCCGACGATCGCAGCCTGGGATTCGAACGCGGCAGCAGCGTATCCCCTGAATGGCACTCGGCGATTACCAACGCGGCAATCGCGGCCTCTCATGAGGCGGTGGCCAGGCTACCGGTTTTGGCTGGTTTTTCAGAAGATCAAGACGCTGAGTATCGGCAGGCGAGAACCCGCGAATTCTTGGCAAATTTTGCTGCTCGGGCTTTCCGACGTCCACTGACCGATGCGGAGCGGAGGGATTTGATCGCGGCTGCTTTTGCAAACGTAGAATCCGTGGAGGCTGCGGTACGTCGAGGCGTGGTGATGACTTTGATGTCCCCAAGCTTTCTTTATCCGGACCTGAGCATCGACTCTCCCGAGTTTGCGGCTTACGCCCGGGCAACGAAATTGTCGTTGGCAATGTGGGACTCACTTCCAGACCAAGAACTCTTGTTGGCGGCAGAGAACGGCAATCTGCAGAACGCGACTGATTTGCACGCGCAGGCGGAACGTATGCTGCAGGACCCACGCACTGCTTTCAAGATGCGTGATTTTTTTCAACACTGGTTGGAAATCGAGTATCGAGATCTTGGCAAGGATGAAGAGCAATTTCCTGAGTTTGATGATGCGGTGATAGCGGATCTTCGCCGCTCCCTGGAGGTCTTTATCGAGGGCGTTGTGTGGGGACCGCGTTCAGACTATCGCGAATTGCTGCTGGCCGACTACGTTCCCATGAATTCGCGATTGCGGGAAATCTATCGCCCCGCCGCAGACCTCACAGCTACCCGCATGGAAGCCAAGGCAGCATCTGATTTGCCTCCACAAAATTCTACGCAACATACAACGCCGACTATTGATGAATTCCAGCCCGTTTCGTTCCGCGAGGAGTCGAGGTCGGGCGTGCTCACACATCCCTACCTCTTAAGCGCCTTCGCTTATCACAACAACACTTCGCCCATTCATCGTGGGGTGTTCCTGACGCGAAATATCGTGGGGCGTTACCTCAATCCTCCGCCGGTTGCCATTGCCTTTAAAGACAATGAATTTGACCCGCATTTGACAATGCGTGAAAAGGTGACCGAGCTCACACGTGATGCAGCTTGCATGTCCTGCCATTCAGTAATCAACCCTCTCGGCTTTAGCTTGGAGAGTTTTGATGCCGTGGGACGATGGCGCACACTGGACAATAACAAACCTATCGATACTCACAGCGAATACACCACGCTTTCGGGCGAGAAATTAGCCATTACAACGGCTCGCGACATCGCAAATTTCGCCGTTACGAGCCCTGCCGCGCACCAAGCGTTCGTCGCCATGATCTTCCAATCCATCACGAAACAAGATCCATCGAGCTTTGATGAAAAGCTGCTGTCTCAACTGACGGCGGATTTCGAAGATGACGGGTTCCATATTCGCAATTTATGGGCCCGCGTGGCAACAACAGCCGCCGCCTGGGAATCCGAACAGGATTCGGAATTGCAGGCAGTGTCGGCCCCTACGGATGGTCCTTCCTCAACACAAAGGTAGCTAGTTATGCAGCGATTATCACAGAAACGAAGGAAGTTCCTGAGCGACCTCGGCCTAGGAGTCGCGACCTTGCCTTTTGTAGCCGGGCTCCGCAGTCTGCATGCGTCCGAGGAGCAATCGGCGGAAGCCAGAAAGCGTCTGATCGTGGTGTTTTCACCCAACGGAACACTTCCCAAAGAGTTTTGGCCCGATAGCTTTGCCAGCGACGCGAAACTGCAGCTGAAACCGATGCTCAGCGCATTGGAACCTTTTGTTGACCAAACCTTGATTCTGAAAGGTGTCGACAACAAGATCCGCGGCGATGGCGATAATCACATGCGCGGCATGTCCTGTCTGTTGACGGCCACGGAACTCAACCCCGGCAACATCCAAGGAGGTTCGCATACTCCCGCCGGATGGGCCAGTGGTATTTCTATCGACCAAGAAATGAAAAATCATTTTCAGGCTAGCGAAAGTAGCCGAACCCGATTTGGCTCCTTGGAGTTTGGCGTTGCCGTTCCTAACCGCGCTGATCCCTGGACACGCATGTGTTACGCAGGCGACGACAAACCTGTGGCTCCGATCGATGATCCTGGCCAGATGTTCCAAAAGCTCTACGGTGGAGCCCAGGATCGTCAAACCGTAGCAAGCGTTTTGGATTACGTACAATCCGACTTGCGGCGAGTAACCAGCCGCCTGAGTACCGAGGACCGCAACTTACTCGAGGAGCACATGCAGCATGTGCGTCAATTGGAACGGGATATCGCGGCCGCGGAGAAACAGACGGAATTGTTGCATCCCGAGCCCGACATCGATCCCAATATCGAACTTGTCAACGACAATACGCCTGAAATTTCCCGGATGCAAATTGACTTGATGGTCAATGCCCTGGCCAATGACATGACGCGTGTCGCAAGTTTGCAATTCATGCGTTCGGTTGGCCAAGCTCGCATGCGCTGGTTGGACATCGAGGAAGGACATCATTCGCTTTCGCACGAACCCGACGACAACTCGGATGCATACTCCAAACTTCAACGCATCAATGCATGGTTTGCGGGTGAAATCGCCTATCTTGCATCTCGGCTTGCCGAGACTCCAGAGCCGGGCGGCACAGGGGGAAACATGCTGGACAACACGCAGATCGTGTGGCTCAATGAATTGGGCAAGGGGAATTCGCATACGCTGGACGATATTCCATTCCTTCTCTTGGGCGGCGGCGCTGGCTTCAAGACCGGGCGTGCCATTGATTTCGATGGGGCGGCCCACAATCGCTTGTGGCTGGCGGTGGCCCACGGTTTAGGACATCGCAATTTGCAAAGCTTTGGGAAACGCGAGTACTGCGACGGAGGGCCTTTGGATTTGGCCTAGAACTAAGAGCCTATCCAAACCCGATAAGCACCGCGACTAACGCCAATGCGGCCACTAAGTCTCGGTCATTTCCGAGGCCTGGAGTCGAGCATCCGCGAAAAATGGATACAGCGTCGGAATGACCAAGCATGTTAGCAATGTACTGGTTACCAGGCCGCCGATAACGACGGTGGCCAAGGGACGCTGAATCTCTGCCCCGTCACTGGTGGACAGAGCCATTGGTAAGAACCCCAGGCTGGCGACCAGGGCGGTCATCAACACCGGGCGGAGCCGATCCCTGGCCGCTGTGAGTGCTGCTTCCCTCGGGTGTTTGCCGGATTTACGATGATTCTCAGCGTCACTGACCCACACCAGACCGTTCAATACCGCAACGCCGAACAAGGCTATGAAGCCGATGCCCGCAGCGATACTGAATGGCATGTCACGCATCCACAAAGCGAACACACCACCACTAGCCGCCATGGGAACGCACAGAAAAATCAGCGCGGCTAATCTCAACGATCCAAAGGTCGTGTGCAGCAACAAGAAAATGACCAACAATACGATGGGGGTGATCAGAGCCAGCCTCAGGCTGGCGGATTGCAGACTTTCAAAGTCCCCGCCCCATCGCACTTCGTAGTTGGCAGGAATAACGACTTGGGACCTTACCGCGTTCTTGGCGTCCGCCACGAAGCTGGCAACATCACGGCCCCGGACATTGGCAGAAACGAATGTTCGCCTCCGCCCATTTTCATGCTCGACCGTCGGTGGCGTTTGCTCCAGTTTGATATCCGCCAATTCAGACAAGGGGATCGGCTTGCCACCAGCGTTGGCAACTGGTAGTTGGTTCATGCGAACGAGATCGTATCGCCATGCTTCCGGGAAGCGAACGCGAATCGGATACCTGGCACGTCCTTCAATGACTTCACCAACCGGATGCCCTCCCAAGGCGGACACGACATCCATCACCTCTTTGGCGTCCACCCCGTAGCGAGCCAAAGCATCACGCTTTGGCTCGATGGTCAATGTCTCCAGATTTGACTGGATGTCCGCTTTGACATCGGCAGCCCCGGGGACACTCCGCAAAACCCGTTCGATCTCCTTGGCCTTGGAGGAAAGTGTCGCCAAGTCGCTGCCGAAGATAAGCACGGCGACATCGGCCTTGACGCCGGCTACCAACTCGTCGACTCGCATCTCGATCGGCTGAGTGAATCCGAAGGCGACACCGGGAACTCGATCTGAAAGCGCGGCATCCATTTCGGCAATGAGTTCATCGCGAGTCTTATGCTGTGGCCACTCTTCTGCCGGATGCAGCATAACCCAAACGTCCGACTGGTGAACTCCCATCACATCGTTGGCGATTTCTGGTCTGCCGGTTTTGGTGAAGACAGTTTTCACTTCCGGCAGTTTCAACAGCTCGCTCTCGACCAACTCGGCCATTTGTTCGGCGCCTTCCAGCGAAGCGCTTGGCAGGCGCACCGCCTCGACCAGCAAATCACCCTCATTCAGTCGCGGCATAAATTCCGCGCCCAGTCTTAATGACAAAGGGATGCTGATCGCGACTACTGCCACGGCAGCCATGGTCGTCATCCATGGATGGCTAATAGCTTGCCTCACCAAGGGCAAATAGATCTGCTTCAAAACACGGACCAGCCAGACCTCTTTTTCTTTCAGATTTTTGGGCAGGCACAAAGAAGCCAGGGCGGGCATGATCGTCATCGAAAGCACCAGGGAGCCGAACAAGGCGAATAAGACAGTCAGCGCCATCGGCCGAAACAACTTGCCTTCCGTACCCTGCAGAAGTAGCACTGGCACATAGACGACAGCAATGATCAATTCGCCAAACATGGTTGGGCCGCGGACCTCGATGGCTGCGTCTCGGATCACGCTGAGCCGGCTCTGACCGTCGGATCGTTGCGATAGCCGACGCACGCAGTTCTCCACCATGATGACGGAAGAATCGACGATCAGACCAAAGTCGATCGCCCCCAAGCTCATCAAACTGGCGGAGATCCCCAGGGCCAGCATCATGTTGCTGGCGAACAACATCGACAGTGGGATCGCAAGTGCCACAATTAACCCCGCCCGCAGGCTGCCGAGCATGATCAGCAGCACTATCGCCACCAACAGTCCACCCTCAAGCAAGTTATGTTGGACAGTTTCCAATGTGCGACTGATTAAATCCTCGCGGTCGTAAATGATTTCGACGTCCACGCCCGCAGGCAAAGTGGGGCGTATTTCATTCAGTCGCTCCTTGGCAAGTTGCACTACGTTGCGAGAATTTTCGCCAATTCGCATCATGACCATGCCCGTTACGGCTTCACCGCGCCCATCCCGGCTGACAGCCCCCTGCCGGGGCAGTGCTGATATGCGAACGTCGGCGACATCCGATACGATCAGAGACGAACCCGTACTACTTCTTGCAAGTACGATTTCCTCGATATCTTGAATGCCGCTCAAAAGCGCTTGACCGCGAATGAAGCGTTGCTCGTCGTGATGCACGACATAGCCACCACCCGCGTTCGCGTTACTGGCAATGATGCGCTCGTAAAGTTCATTTAAGGTGATGTTGTGCTGAGCCAGCAGGTCAGGATCCGGCTGGACTTCAAAGGCTTTGTAATAGCCGCCCATGGTGTTGATCTCAGTCACTCCGACAACTTCGCGGAGCCTGGGCGCGATTTCCCATTCCAACAAACTTCTCAGCTCCGTCGGAGAATGGGTGGGGCTGGTGACTTCAAATTGAAGAATCTCACCCAAGGCGGTCGTCATGGGGCCTACCTCGGGCGGTCCGAAGCCTTCGGGAATCTGCAAGGCCGCTTGTGCGACTCGCTGACTGACCTGCTGATTGGCAAAATAGACGTCGGTGCCTTCATTGAATACCAAGGTCACCACGGAGAGCCCAAACTTGGAAACGCTGCGAACCTCTTCCAGATTCGGAAGACCAGCCATGGACCACTCAATCGGATATGTGACTTGCCTCTCGACTTCCACGGGAGGCAGCGAACCCGCCTGGGTGATCACCGTGACTTGAGTGTTGGTCAAATCGGGGACCGCATCGATGGGCAGCAACAGAGCGGCCCGTACCCCAGCGATCGCAACCAGCATCGTAGCCACAATCACAAGCAGGCGATTATTGAGTGAGAACTCAATCAGTTGCTTCAACATGGCTTATTCCTCCGCCTCGAGTAGCAACTCGCTTTTCAGCACAAATCCCCCCTCAGTCACAACTTTTTCACCTACTTGCAGCCCGGACAGGATTTGAACCTTGTCCCTGCTCTGCAAACCAATTTGGACGCGGCGCGCGACGTAAGCCTCACCGTCCTGAACAAACACGTAGTCCGAATTGTCGATGGTAAACAGAGCCGAATCAGGTATGACAATTGCATCGTCAATGACTTGGGATGGTACTTCGACTCGGGCGAATAGACCTGGGCGGTAGTTGTGGTAGCGATTCTCTACTTCGACCACTAGTGACAGAGCGCCCGACTCCGGATCCACTTCACGACCCACGTATTGCACAATGCCATCCAGCACTCGATTGTCATCGGCAGGAACATAGACTTGCACGGGGCTTCCGTTTGAGAGACTCATGGCCTGCCAGTCGCGGCCTCGGATATCCGCCCGAACCCACAGGGTGTTGGTGTCCGCGATCACGAAAATTTTGGCCCCCGACTCGATACGTTCGGCGGCGGCCACCGCCAGCTCCTCGATGGTTCCTGAGATTGGCGACTTCAAACTGACTAATGCCAAGTCATTCGTGGCAGTTGGCTGAAGCGCTCCCGCCACGTCCGAGCCAAAAATCCCGACCAGTGTAGCCAGACTCTGACGTGCGAGCAGCAGTTTGCGTTTCGCAGTATCCGCTTCTAATTCGGCTTGCCGCCGCCGCTGACTGGTTTCAAAGATCGATTTTTCAACCGCGGCCCCCAACACAGCCTTGGCTCTTTGTAATTCGCTGGTCCGCTGCTGGAGTACCACACCACTTACAGCACCCGAACTGCGAGCGGCGGAGTCCAACATGCTTTCCGCCAACTGAAACTGGCTGTAGGCACTCAACAATTTTTCTTCGTATTCACCCAACATGGCTTTCGCCGCTGCCAATTCAATGTCAGCGATCGGTGCCGAGGCTTGAATCATGGATGTCAGCTTCTCAACGCCTTCATTGATCGATTGCCACCATTCGCGTTCACGTTCCGCAATGCTCAGTTCCTCCTCACGTTGCAGAACTGAGCTCCGCGCCTCGCCAATGTCGGGACAACGCAAGCTGGCGATTTCCTGTCCAGCCTCGACGACATCTCCCGGCTTGACAGCAATGGACTCCATCAAGCATACCGTCGCCGCACGCACGGCCACATGATGCCGCTCGTCATAGGCAAAGCGAGCCGGCAGCGAGCGTGTTACTTGTAGCGACTGTTGCGTTACCTCCTGGGTAACGATCGCAGCCTCAGCCGCCTTGGCATCCGATAGCTGAACACGTTGCGATGAGGGCAACATGCCTTCGTTCGTGTTGAGCGGATTGGATTCGCCTGTTTCAGTCGTTGGCCGTCCGGGCATTAAAAACCATAACCCAGCCCCAGCCAGAGCCAAGGCGACAACAACCATGGTGATATTGCGTTGCATGGTATTTTTCGGTGAATATTCTGAGAGTCCGTCGGAATTGACCACTAAGGTCACCGCTTAAGGCCCAGCCTGGGATTTCATGGCATCGGTTCGGTAGCCCAAACGGACCGTAACCTTTGTTTGCTGGCAACTACGTAAGCCGTGACACAATGCATGCCAGCCATGCAGACTGGTTCTAGATGCAAAAGATCTTGCGCTACGACACACAAGTCTTCTGACAACTCGCGCTGGCCGATCAGCACAACATGACGCAAAGAAGTACCTGCACGCACGCGGCAGGCGGGGGATGCGAAAGCCCACAAGTACTTTGCGGGCCAAAGATAGAACGCGAGTTGGATCCAACGCTCTCTTGAGGCAGACAGTCGCAAGGCAAGGTATCAAGTCCTTGCGAATCCGTAAGCAAGCTCGCCTCGGTAGAATTTGTCAAACCACAGAACAGGCGTTTGGGGCATTCATCAGGCTGCGATGAATCACCCTGTTGGCCGAACTCGCAGGGAAGCCAAAAATGCCAATGGTACTCGTCGTGGTCGAAATGGCCCAAAGGATGATGCCGAAACAAGTGGTCGGCCAGACCTACTTCGTCATGAAAGGCTTCGTGGCTGTGGGCAATCGGCACAGGCATCTGCAGCAGCGACACACAAGCAAGTACTGCCAAGAATACTCGCAATGCATGGGATGCAACCAGGATCTGTCTAAAACGCATCAAAGTCATGCTCAGAATGCCACATGTTTTCACCAGCCTAACATTATAGCCGAAGCCGTCGGAATCTGAACTCCGATCGCTACCACCGGCCAAAAATATGGCTTGGATCTGGGACAGCTCCCAATCACCCTGATCCCACGATCCATGCCCCGAGTGCGGGTATAGCAGCGGCTAACCAAACGCGTTGCGCAGCAATCGAAAAAAGGCTGCCAGCACCCCGTCCATTTGAACCTTTCCCGAAGATTTTTCGCCATCCCCGCTCCAATGCTTATCCCAACTTACAGTTGAGAAAATTTACGGGTATTGAGCATTCTGCCTGCCAACCTAGCCCAGTTATGCTGTTTTCGGATGCTTCTCAGCTCCAATCAATCCGCTTTTGACGATGGAGGAAAGGTTCAGGTTTTTTCAGTCCATTCCGGTATTCGAGGCATTCTGCGGTGGGGCTCATGCGAAAACGGAGCTTTCAGTTCGGACCTTTGGTAATGCTGGCCCTGGTACC
>JANSWS010000127.1 GCA_024743355.1 bacterium | reverse complement strand
GAAGCGTCAGCGAGTGTGTACTCGATGGTTGGATTTACAAGCACGAAGCGCTAGCGAGTGTGTACTCGATGGTTGGATTTACAAGCACGAAGCGCTAGCGAGTGTGTACTCGATGGTTGGATTTACAAGCACGAAGCGCTAGCGAGTGTGTACTCGATGGCGACCGAAGTTACGGCGCCCATGAGACTTGAGCCCTCAACCTCGAACACCGGTGAATTATCCAGGCTAGCACTCAATGGGGCGAACCCAGATATACCGGGCTTGTCTTTTTCCCAAGCTGCGGCCATCTTGATTACGCATTCCGAGTGCTGAGGGGAAATCCCCCACCGGAAAGTCAGGCCTATTTGACGCATATCGCAAAGCCTGCAGTTCACGGAACTTCCATATTCCTTCAAGGTCCTTTGTGACGATCTTGTATCACCCGAGCAGGAGGCATGCATGCTCCAGATTCAATTGCCCGACGGCAGTCTCGTAGAGCACCCGGATTCGGCTACCGCCTTAGATGTCGCTGCTGGAATCGGCTCGCGTTTAGCGAAAGCGGTTGTAGCTGCTAAAGTCAACGATCGCATCATTGACGCATTCCGTCCCTTGGCGGAACTCACGGATCTCTCGCCGATTCCACTTCAATTGCTGACGGACAAGGATCCCGAGGCCTTGGATGTCTTGCGACACTCCAGCGCTCACGTGATGGCGCGAGCGGTTATGCGACTTTTTGACGGAGTTTCGCTGGCCTTTGGCCCGACCATCAACAACGGGTTTTATTATGATTTCGACTTGGACCACAAGCTGAGCGAAGATGATTTTGCGGCTATCGAAAAGGAGATGGCCAAGATTGTCAAGGAATCCGAGCCCTTCGAACAGTTTTCGATGGATCGCTCGCAAGCGATCCAATTGTGCCAAGATCTGGGACAAGCTCTCAAGGTAGAGCACATTGAAACCGGCCTCGCGGAGCACGATCAACTGGGGTTTTATCGCCAGGGAGAATTCGTCGATCTCTGTCGCGGGCCTCATATACCGGATGCTGGCAAGATCAAAGCCTTCAAGCTTCTGAGCGTAGCCGGCGCCTACTGGAAGGGAGACGCCAAGGGCAAGCAGTTGCAGCGACTGTACGGCACTGCCTGGTTCAGCAGCAAAGACCAGCAAGATTATTTGGACCAACTGGAAGAAGCCAAACGCCGTGACCATCGGGTGCTCGGTAAGAAGCTGGGTTTGTTTCACATCAATCCCGAAGTTGGCAGCGGACTTTGCTTGTGGCTGCCCAAGGGAGCAAGAGTCCGCGTGTTGTTAGAGGATTTCCTCCGCAACGAACTCCTGAATCGCGGCTACGAACCCGTCTACAGCCCGCATATCGGTAGGGTTGAACTCTATGAAACCAGCGGACATTTCCCCTACTATCGCGATAGTCAATTTCCACCGCTGTTTGTCGAGCAGGCGGGAGGTCTGATTGATGCCTGGATCGATCGCCTGCAATCCGAAGCCGGCTTGAGTGCCGACGAGGAAATGCGTCTAAGTGACGCCGCTGAAGTTCTAGGGGTGGAATTGCCCGACTACAAGCCCACCGATGATGTGGCGACTCGCATTGCAACGCTTCAGGCCTGGCAGAGGCAACACGAGCGCTATCTGGTGAAGCCCATGAACTGCCCTCACCACGCGCAAATGTTCAGAGCCCAGCCCAGATCGTACAAGCAATTGCCTCTGCGGCTCATGGAGTTCGGCACGGTATACCGTTACGAACAAACGGGCGAACTAAACGGGATGCTTCGCGTTCGTGGATTGACTCAGGACGATGCGCACATCTTCTGCACCTCCGAACAGGTCGAAGAAGAGTTCCGCAACACCATTGAGCTAACCCGCTTTGTACTGGAAAGCGTGGGACTTTCCGACTATCGCATCCAGCTCTCACTGCGTGATCCCAAGAGTGACAAGTACGTTGGAAGCGAAGAGAATTGGAACAAAGCGGAAGCCGCCTTGCGTCGGGTGCTCGAGCAAAGCGGACTGAACTTCCATGCCGAAGAAGGCGAAGCAGCCTTCTACGGCCCCAAGGCGGATTTCATGGTTCGCGATTGCATCGGACGACAATGGCAATTGGGGACGGTGCAATTGGATTACAACTTGCCGGAACGCTTCAAGCTGGAATATGTGGGGCCGGACAATGCCATGCATCGCCCCGTGATGATTCACCGCGCTCCATTCGGTTCGATGGAGCGATTTGTTGGCATGTTGATCGAGCACTTTGCCGGCGCATTTCCGTTATGGTTGGCACCTGAGCAGGTTCGAATTCTACCGTTGAGTGAGAAGACGAACGAATATGCCCTGCAGATCGAACAACAGATGAAAGCTGTCGGTCTACGGGTCAGTACCGATGTGCGAGGAGCTAAAGTTCAAGCCAAGATTCGAGACGCTCAGCTCGAACTGATTCCCTATATGGCCGTGGTTGGTCCCAAAGAAGCCGAGACCGGCGCGATCGCCTTGCGCGATCGCTTGGAGGGCGACCTGGGTGCACTGCCGATCGAGCAGGTTCTGCAGAAACTTCAGACCGAAGTTCAGCAGCGAACCATTCGCCAAGTTGCCAAACACAGCGAAATCCTTGAACCAACCCAGGAAACCAGCTCTGGATTGCACGAATACTAGGCTGGATTATTCACCAGACCGTCAACAAGGTCGAAGCATTCTGTATCAAGCGGCTCGCCCGAAAATACAAGCACAACGCGCGAGTCGCGCGAGTGAGTGAGTTCGAGTAGCCGTCAAGTACACACTCGTTGGCGCTTCGTACTTGTAAATCCAATGCCAAAATGCTTCACAGCGTTGGGTATCGGGCTTAGGCTGCGCTGCCAACTATGGCGGCCAGCCGTTCAAAGCCCGATTGGCTGAGTTAGCGATACGATGTCCCGTGACATTGCGCGTCTTGAAAGAAAGCCCAAGCTTCGAAACGGACAATTTGTTCGCGGGCCGCAATGCATTGGACTGGCCACGCTCGGGCGAGCGTGGCCAAATCCAAAGTCACTCATTAACGCACCATTCCGCCTTGCAAGAGTGCCTGCTTCAAAGTGGAATCGGCGGGCTCCTCACATAACCAGATGTTGAACAACGCCTGCTTGAAGGGCAAGCCCTTGATCACGCCCTTCGACTGGCCGTTCTTGTTCACAACGACTCCCATCTGGGGATGATAAACGAGGTTGATCACATCACCCTTGTTAATCTCGTCGTTGAAACATGCTCGAAACTGCGCGATTTCATTTTGAATCGGTGCCGTCTCCCCTCGGGTCGCCTTCTGGAACCCCTCATTCAAAGATTCCACCAGCTTGGCTTGGCTCACGAAGCCGGAAGTAATTTGGATCCGCAAGGCCATGGGTTCGTCGGCGGCGGCGATGGTGCGTGCATCGCGACTGGGCTGTTGCAGATAGAGCCCCGCGGTATAGAGCTGTAAGAAAGTCTTCGTGCGCGCGCCTGAGCCATTCAGAGTCAAACGATACTCACCGACCTTGACCTCGCTTGGTAGATCGCTCGCATGCGACACAGAATCGCTTGCCAGACAAAGCATCCATGCCGCGCTCATTGCAAGAATTAAGGAACCAACACGCATCGGCAACTCCTTTCGCCTAGGGGGAACCCAAGTTTGCGTCGCCGCATGTCATACGGACGACCGTTGAGCCCCAGGTTAACCGTTTTCCCCTGACAGGCCAATTCCGATTTAGTTGGCTAGTCCTCTTCTTCAGGATCAAGGCCCGTAGCCCGGACTACCCGCTCAATTTCGTCTGCAGACATTCCACGTTCAATCAACATCTGCTTCAACTCGACCTCATTTCGGTGCTTCACGATCCCTCGCACGCCAGCCACAATGGAGTGGATGATCAGCCATCCGAAGACAGAGACAATTGCCACTATGGGAATGGCCATCGGCGAAGTGAATAGCGACAGTGGGTTCATGGAAAAACCTCGAAAAAGCGTTTCTTTTTGTCATCCGCGGCCATCCAAGATCGACGCGATTGATGCTGACTAATCCCCCAAACCAGGCAAAATGCAATGGTTCCTCACGCATCTGCACCGTATTCGAGCGGTGCTTCAAAATCTTGGAAAACTCGCGCGGAGGATGCCACTGCTCAGCATACCGGAACCCCACCCAATGCTTGCATGAACGAATTCGGGCCTTTTAAGATCGGCTCTCTGGAGGTCGATCCACCGATTCTACAAGCCCCCATGGCTGGATTTACCAACTTTGCCTACCGCCAAATTGTACGCGAGTACGGCGGCGTAGGCCTGCAAGCCACGGAAATGGTCCATGCCAGTGGATTTGCCTGGATGGATCAGCAGCGGGCCGAACATCCCGATCGACTGTGGGGAGTTCGCGATGAACCACGGCCATTGGCGGTTCAGATATGGGACAATGACCCCGAGATAATGGCTCGAGTGGGCCGCAAACTAGTTGAGGAATACCAAGTCAGCGTCGTCGACATCAACTTTGGCTGCCCCGTAAAGCAAATCACGCAACGTGCCCACAGCGGTTCCTATTTGCTCAAGGACCCTGCGCGGATGTTTTCCATCATCAGTCGTCTGGTGAAAGCCTGTCATCCGACTCCTGTAACTGCCAAGATTCGTCTGGGCTGTACCTGCGATCAAATCAATGCCTGTCAGGTCGCCAGGGTAGTCGAGGAAGCTGGAGCCGCGGCTTTGACCGTCCACGGCAGGACTGCTGACCAGTATTTCAAGGGCCAGGCCGACTGGAACCGCATCGCCGAGATTAAAAGTCATCTCATTAGCATCCCGCTGATTGGTAATGGCGATGTGGATAGTGTGGAGAAAGCACTACAGGCCTTCAGAACATACAACGTGGATGGAGTCATGGTGGCGCGGGCAGCGCTGGGACGCCCCTGGCTGTTTTCACAAATTCATGCCGCTTTAAAGGGAGACACCATTCCCGATGATCCTTGCCTGAATCAGCAACGAACCTGCATGTTGCGACACTACGACTTAGTGGTGGAACGTTTCGGAGTTGCCAAGGGAACGCATCTGATGCGAAAGTACGCCTGCTGCTACGCACAAGGAAAGTCGGGAGCTCGAGAATTCCGCACCTACGTATCCAAAGCCGAGGACCGACGAGATTTCTTCCGAATCGTGGAGACTTACTTCCCTTCCTAACCCCGAAAAACCAACTCCTACTACTCAGCCCGGGCACCTCTCCGAAATAGCTAGCTTTTGCCCAGGCTTTGAACTTTAGCGATTGCAACGGCTGTATCTGCTATTCGGTCTTCGCACCTGGCAAAGCGTATCTACGACCTCAATTCAATTGCCTGAGGCTCCGACATTTACTGTGGAGTTGTCTCGCAATCAGTACGCTGTTGGGTACGTCTAACCATGCATCAATCCAATCGGATCAACCTTGAAAAGAGTGGGATTCCAGGCCACGAGATCGCAGAAAACTCTGCACCCGATATTTTCAAAGCTCTCTGGCGATGGAAGGTGCTGGCAACCTTCGGTGCTTGCCTTGGACTGGCAATGGGCTATCTGTTCTACCGTCAGCAGGTGCCTACCTATCGCTCATTTGCTTTGGTGCAAGTCGTCTATCCGGAGACTCAAGCAGCCGGTTTAGACACGATGGATCCCGAGGGCATCCGCGGCCAATCTCGACTTGACGAGTCGATGATTATTAAGAGTGCCCGTGTTGTGGATCTGGCGATCGATATCGGCAAGCTGGGTCAGCAGCCCATTCTCCGCGATATGAATCCGTCGGCTGTCCGCGACTGGATTCTGGATAAAGACCGACTGACCGTAGAGCCTTCGGGTCGCGATGCGAGCACGGCACTGCTGGACGTCAGCTTCGTCTGTGAGGACCCCGAGCTGAGCAAGTTGGTTGTCGACTCGATCATTGCCGGCTACGAAACGTATCTCGAACAGGCCTATCGTAGTCTGGGCGATGATGTCGCTCGCGTGGTTACCCAGGCGCAGGACAGACTGCGAGACTCCTACCAGAAACTGTCGGATCGGCATGCAACTTTCCGCAAGAATGCGCCTATGATCTGGCTGGGCGATCAAGCCCGAAATCAGTTCGCCGAAAACTGCATCGAAATCAACAATTCGATCAACAAGATTCTGATCGAGAGACAGAAACTCGAGGCAACTCTGGCGCAGGTCGATGAGGCCCAATGGCAAGGTCGCTCTCCGGACGGAATCTTGATGATGCTCTCCTCGGACGGAGGATTGGTTACCTCACTTTCCCGCGGCCCTTCGATGCTTGAAACCGGTATCAAGGCCAGTGAAGCTCTACCATTCTCCAGCGCCGAACGACGGCGTTTGCGGATGGAATTGCAAATGCGAGAAGAAGAACTACTTGATAACGTGGGAGAAGAGCATCCCTCCGTGGCCTCCGTTCGACGTCGCATTGAACTGCTGGATCGTCAAATCAACGATATTACCAACTCGGAACGGGAGTTCGAAGACGGTGAGCATCTCGAACTGGCTTCGCTATCCCCAGTTCAGAAAGTCGAGCTTTGGAAAAAAGCTATCGCCGAGCGACTGGCTGCATTGAGCAAGCAGCAAGAACTATTGACGAGCCTGGCGGCTGACAACGAGAAGAAGTCGAAAGAACTCCAGGAGTACGTAACGGAAAACCAGCTATTGAACAGCGAGTTGGCCTCGATTCAACAATTGATGGAAGGCTTCAATGGCACCCTCAATCGCATCCAAATACTTCCGGAAACGAACCAAAGATCATTGGAAACATTGACCCCCGCCTTAGCTGGTGGCTTCTACGGTCCCCAGTGGATTCCCTATCTGTTGGGAGGTGCCGTAGTGGGCTTCCTGATCTTGCTGGGAAGCGGCATGTTGATCGATTGGTTCGACCAAAGCTTCCGTTGCCCAGAAGAAATCTCGAGCGCCCTGGGGCTACCCATCCTGGGCCATGTTCCGCAGATGCTCCTGGACAACAAAGCGGCAAGAGATCGCAACGTTGATCCGGCTATCTGCACGATCAACGGGTCGATGAAAGACGCGAACGAAGCCTACCGCGCTATTCGAACCAGCGTCTACTTCAGCGAAAGTGGAGCTGCCAACCGAGTCATTCAGATTACAAGCCCGTCGCCCGGGGACGGCAAATCGACCTTGGCGGCCAATCTGGCAGTTTCCATCGCCCAGTCGGGACGATCCGTGCTGTTAATCGATGCCGATATGCGTCGACCGCGGATTGCTAAACTGTTTGGTCTGGAAAGCTCCACGGGCTTGGGAGAAGTCATTCTTGGAAAAGCGACCCTCGAGGAAGCTCTGGCGCAATCGCCAGTCAAGATGCTGAGCCTGCTGGCCAGCAACAAGCAAGTGAGAAATCCATCCGAACTTCTCAGCCACCAACACTTTCAAGACGTGCTCGACACCGTACGGGAATCCTACGATTACGTCATCGTCGACACACCGCCCGTGTTGGCCGTTGCAGATGCATGTGCGGTTGCCGCACGAGTTGACGGTGTTCTGCTGACGATCCGCTTGCGTCGTGATTCCAAACCAGCGGCCACCCAAGCCGGAAACGCACTCGGCTCCGTCGGATCGCGGGTGCTGGGCGTTGTGGTGAATGGTGTCGCCCGTGGCGAAGGCTACGACTACGATTACTACGGCTACTCGTACGGCTACTCGGAGCTCGACGCGCCCATCGAAGGTGAAGGAGACCACGAGCTGGATCTGATCCCAAGGCCGAAGTCTCTGCAGAAGAGAGTGAACAACCAAGCGGCCAATACAAGCCTCTAGCGGCTGCCGAACTCGCGCCGTGCCCAAGCTGACAACGGGGATGATCTGGCAATGGGAGTTATCTGGCAACGGGGGCAGACCGACACGGATCGGAATCTGCCCTTGGTGCCGGCAGGCGCAAGGCGTTCGCCGAGGGGAAACACTTGATGACACGCAACAAGCGAATGGGCGGCTAGTGCATTGTTGCAGTTCAATTTTAGGGTAGTGGATGAGGCTACGAGTCCAAGAGTCTTGCAAATGGCTAGGACTCGTCGCCTCGTCCACTACAGCCAACCCTAATTTTCAATTGAAATAATGCTCTAGGGCAAGGCGCCGGCAAATGGCGGCTGGTCAAACTGGGCGCCATCGCCGACGACGCGTGGATCGCCTGTGCGGATCAAGGTCTCGCTAAGCCGTCGCTCCAACTGCTGACGAACGTCTTGATACTCCGGGTCCTGGGCCAGATTCCGCATTTGGTCGGGATCCTTGGACACGGCATACAGCTCCTCGCCCGGGCGGAGTCCCAAGGTCAACTCGAGCAGCGGCAGTATCTGGGAGTCGTTTCGATTGGCGAGCATCCAGGCCTTGGTGGGGCTGGCATCCAAATCACCAAAGGCCCCAAACGTGTTTTCCCTTAGCTCTGGGTAGGTCGGCCAACTCTGATTCGCCTCCCATCCGAAACCTGGAGCATTTCCCATCGGATAGCGTTGCGGTTTGTAGTTCTTGATGTAGAGAAAATCCTTGGTTCGAATGGCTCGTTGCGGGTAGGGCAGGGCATCTGTGCGTGCCAGGGCGACATGGCGTTCACGCCCAACAATCACGTGATCCCGGGACGGATCGACTTGACCGGAAACCGCCGATCTCAGAACGGGAACCAAGCTTTTGGCGGTCATCACGGCGGGCACACCCACTCCCGCCGCCTCCAAGAAGGTGGGAGCCAGATCCGGTAAACTGACGAAGTCATCCACCGTCCTGCCGCCGGCAACTTGTGCGGGCCAAGATATTGCCAGAGCCACGCGGGTGCCAAGATCATACAAATTGCACTTGCCACGAGGCATTCCGGGAATGCCATGGTCACCGCTCACCACGACGATCGTGTTCTCGCTTAAGCCACGCTGCTCCAATTCATCGAGCAACACGCCCAGGCCAGCATCAAAGGCTTGTACCTCGCCCAGATAGTCGCAAAAGTCTTGTCGCACTAAGGCATTGTCCGGCAGGTAGCTTGGCAATTTTCCGACCAGCTTAGCCGGATCCAATCCCCAATGCTCTTTGCCCGAACCGCGCACCCACTTCCGATGGCAGTTGGTAGGTCCGAACCAATAGCAGAAAGGTTGGCCCTGGTCGCAGGAATCCAGAAACTGCTGAAAATTGCCGCGGGCTTCATCCAGCAACTGCTGTTTCGCCTGCTGCCGATCCTGGGCTTGCTCGACATACTGCGAGAAGCGATTGAAACTAGTTCCGGCATCATTGAAAGCGGTACGCTTGGCACCGTGCGGAGCATTGGCGGGCGTTCCTGGCGACCAGACCTTGTAGGTGTGGCCAATCGCATATCCGGCCTGCTCCAGCAGCAGTGGATAACTGGGAATTTTCTCATCCCACACAGCCCCCTGCAAAATCGCGCCGCGGCCGGTGCGCCAGAAAAACTGTCCACTCAGCAGTGAGCTACGACAGGGGGTGCAGGAAGGCGCGTTGACGTAGGCTTGGGTGAACAACACGCCTTGGGCCGCGATGCGATCGAAGTTAGGCGTGCTGACAATATCGCTGGGTCCGCCCGGTTCAAGCCTGGAGTAGGCACTGGCATACCGCCCCCAATCGTCCGCAAATGCAAAGACGATATTCGGACGATCTTCCGCTTGCAGCACGCACAGCCAAGAAGTCCAGAGAGCCCAAGTCATGAACAGCTGCCCAAGCAGACTCCGATAATAACGCAATCGTCGAAACACTTCCCACCTCCTAGCTCGCCCAACGGCTTACACCAGTTCCCGCTTCTACCTTGCCGATGCTCCAAGCCTTCAGTTTTTGAGACTCCGCGATTTCAAGCACTGTGTTCGCGTAGTAGGGGCTAACGATAAAGGTGAGCCCAATACCCATATTGAATACGCGATACATCTCTTGCTGCTCGATATCTCCCAACTTCTGGAGCCAACCAAAACATGCGGGAACGGGCCAGGAATCCGGCTCGAACACCAGATCGACTGGTGTTTTCAGAATCCTTTGCGTGTTCTCCAACAGGCCACCACCGGTGATATGGGCAATGCCGTGCACCACATTCTTGACTTTGTAGTGCCCCAATACCTGCCGAGTCAGAGCGGCATAGATCTGCGTCGGCCTGAGCAGTACGTCCGACAATGGCAGCCCGTCCAGCTCAGCTACTTCCTGATTCACCGACAACCCCGCTTTGCCGAAGATTGCCTTGCGTACCAGACTGTAACCGTTGGAATGAAATCCTGAGGACTCGATCCCGATGATTACATCGCCGGGAACGATCTGCTTGCCGGTGATCAGGTGTTTCTTTTCGACGACTCCCACGCAGAAACCGGCCAAGTCATAGTCGTCATGCTGGTAGAGATCGGGCATGATGGCCGTTTCGCCCCCCAGCAGTGAACAATCAGCCTGTACACAACCTTGGCTGATGCCTTCGACAATCGCCTCCAGCAAGGGCGGATTGTCTTTTCCCATGGCCACATAGTCCAAAAAAAACAGCGGCTCCGCGCCACAGCAGAGAATGTCGTTGACACACATGGCTACTAGATCGATGCCGACGGTGTCATGCTTGCCCGCCAGCTGTGCGACTTTCAGCTTCGTGCCTACACCGTCCGTACCGGAAACCAAGACCGGCTTCTCGTATTTCCTGGAGAACAATTCGGAATCGAAGTCGAGCTGAAACAGACCGGCGAAGCCACCATCATTCCGCAGAACTCGCGGGCTATAGGTACGGTGCATCATTCGCGGCAACCGCAGCATAGCCTGCTCGTAGACTTCTAAATCGACTCCGCTGTCCTTGTAAGTAATTGGCATCGACCAACTTCTCGCTTGTGTAGTTACGAACTGTTGTAATTTGTGCCGACGATCGATCGCCGATAGCTGATTGAGCCCGATAGGCAGCGATGTTTCAGGACAATTCCATGATGAGCTTCCCTTGCGTGGGCAACAAGCTCATTCGGAATCAACGCCCGAGAGTTAGAACCTATCCGAAAACCATCAGCCGGTCGGCGTCAGCCGCGGCTCACTTCGGTTTTCGGATCGCTTCATAGCTGCGGTCGCCGCTCGGGGAGAAGTAAACTAAGCTCTGTCAGAACGGCCAATTATGATCTGAATCGCTCAGACTGCCCACTACGCACTGTACGTCCTGGCCAGCAAAACTTGGCACCCACTCGGACGAGAAGCCCCCAATGCAAGAAGTACGCAGTGCTTACGTGCACATTCCCTTCTGTCAGCATCGTTGCGGTTATTGCAATTTCACGCTGGTCGCAGATCGCCCGGATTTGGTTCCCGCCTTCCTGCAAGCACTGGAATGCGAGCTGACTCGGACCCTGGGCAAGCCTCGAAAAATGGACACACTGTACCTGGGAGGAGGCACGCCAAGCTATTTGGAGCCGCCCGAGCTGGAAAAACTTCTGCATATCCTGGGACGTTGGCTGCCACTCGACAGCTCGGGCGAATATTGCTGCGAAATGAATCCGCTCGACTGCACCGCGGAACGGCTCTCGATCTTGGCCGGCTACGGTGTGAATCGAGTCAGTTTGGGTGGTCAGTCGTTCAACGATCGCAAATTGGCTCGCCTGGAACGCGATCACTCTGGAAAACAACTACGCCAGTCGATTGAGAGCTGCCACGATTCGATTGGCAACCTATCGTTGGATCTGATCTTTGCGGCACCCGGTGAAAGCATGTCCGAATGGGAACAGGATGTCAGAGCCGCATTTGCCACTCCGATACGACACCTGTCGACATATGGCCTGACCATCGAACGCGGTTCGCGATTCTATGGCCGCATGCTTCACCAAGAAATCCAAGAGTTATCTGCAGATCTGCAACTGGCGATGTATCGTTACATCATCGATTTCGCCGCCAACGTTGGTTGGGAGCATTACGAAGTGTCGAGTTTTGCTGGTGGTGGTGCCCGCAGCAAACACAACGAAAGCTATTGGCTGGGACGTCCCTGGTGGGGCTTTGGGCCTGGGGCCGCCGCGTTCTTGCCGACAGAACTCAGCGGCGATGGGAGCCTAGGCTCTCCGACGGCAAGCCCCGATAGCGAACGCGACTTCGGTGGCCTACAAGCTACTTCCCTGCAGCCGCTTTACTTCCGAACCGTCAACCATCGCAGCACCACCTATTACATACGCGCCCTGCTGCACGATCGCAGCCCGGTTGCGGAACGGGACCCAATAACTTTAGAGCAATACGTTCGCGAGCGTCTGGTGTTTGGCCTAAGACGTTTGGAAGGCGTATCACTTTCGGAACTGACATCTGTCTGGGGCCGTCCGGTCGAGACCCTCTTTCAGCCCTTTCTGGATCGCTATCTCGATCAGGGCTGGCTGGTACGGGAACCCAATGACAGACTCAGACTGACTCAAGAGGGGCTTTTCATCAGCGATAGTTTGTGGCCCGATCTGCTCTGAAGAACCGAGAACCACTCGAACTCCTGTCGCTCGCTTGGAAGAAATTGATTTGTCAGGGCCCATAATCGGTGATCGACGTGCGTCCTGAGAAAGGTGCCAAACAAGTGCCTCACACTTTGTTTACCCGCCAACCCAAAATCATGTTTGAATAAGCACTCATTTACTGGCCTCAATACGAGCTCAACCCGCCGAACAGGGACACCAACTCCGTTACCGGGGCAAACCATGCAACATTGACTTCCCCTGGTTTTCGGCCTATTCTAAGGTTCCCACCACAGAGGGGCCACATCTTCCCAGCGGTCTAAAATGCGTGCAACATGCAGGTTGTGCCGAGCCCGTTTCACGGCCCCCTTTGAAACCTGCCCTCCAACAGACGCGATCGCATACCTGAGCGACCGTGACAGCCCACCCCCGACCTCTGCTATCGGATTGCAAAGCGATGCGATTTCTTTCCGCTACTGAGCGTATCAAAAACATGAATCGAATCAAAATCGAAACTTGGATTGTTCGTTCCACTGCTTGGTTACCGATCGCTCTGGCGATCTTTACGAGCGTGCAAGCTCAGCAGGCAGTGGAACAAGGCGTGGCTGACGACAGTCCGTCACTTCCATTATCGTCGGCGGTAGCTGGCCCGGGAGCCGATCCGTCATCTGCAGCCGCACTTGGGGCTGATGCCCCAGATGCTGAGCTCGCCTTTTCCTTTGAACGTGCTCCCTGGCGCGAGGTCATTCAGTGGATTGCGTCCGAATGCGACTTGGCCTTGCATTACGAAGATCTACCCACAGGCAGTTTCTCCTACAGCGATCCCAGTTTATTCTCGCCGAACGAGGCGATTGACCGCGTGAATCTGTTCTTGCTGCCGCAGGGCTACAGCCTGGTGAGAAGTGGCAAGCTGTTATCCGTAATCAATCTGGGCGACCCCCGCAGCATGCAGACCCTGGACTCCTTGGCTCGCTTGGTGACAGTGGATCAGCTGAAGGAACTCAACTCTCACGACGTGGTGAAATGCATTTTCCCTTTGGGTGAGCTGGAAGCTGAAGATGCGGTGCAGGAGCTATCGGTGCTTAAATTGATGACCACGCCAGCAGCTTTGAGCAAAACCAATCAGCTGATGATCACGGATACCGCCGCCAAGCTGCGTAGTGTTCAGGCTATCCTGCAAGCCTTTCAGCCGAAAACGCTGGACAACGGAACCATCATGCGGAATTTCGCATTGGAGCATGTGGTTGCCGAGGACATTCTAACCGTCGCTCGTCCGCACCTGGGTCTGGCTACGGGTGAGATGATCGGGATCGATGTCAGTATTTCCGCAGATCTACCCGGTAAAAATATTTTTGTCACGGGAGTTGAAGACAAGGTCAAGCTGATCGAAGGCCTGGTAAATGAGCTGGATATTCCCCAGGCATCCTTAGCCGCCGCGGACAGTACGGCCGTACTCCAATCGCATTCGGTTCCCGGCGGCAATCTCGAGGTGGTCTACAACGTGCTGCAGACTTTGCTAGCTGGAAAATCACTGCGGCTTTCCATGGATGAAACGGCAGAGAGCATCGTGGCCTTGGCTGCTCCCGACATTCAACAGGAGATCGCGGAGACTGTGCGACAACTGCAAGCCAGTGAAGCTGAATTTGAAGTCATCCAACTCAAGTCGGCGGATCCCTACTTCGTTATCAGCCTGTTGGAAGAAATGCTGGATCTGCCCAGCGATTTCGACGATCCGGATGACATCGATCCGGACGCGCCGCGAATCGATGCGGATCCCGGCAACCGTCGCTTGTTCGTGCGGGCCAAGCCGCACCGTATTCAGCAAATCAAGCGCATCGTCGAGGGCCTGGATGCGGGGGTCATCGAACAGCAAAGTGAGACGATCCGCCTGCTGCCCTTCAAGGGGACACAGGCTGAAGAGTATCTGCAAATTGCAGCCCGTTTTTGGCGGCGCGATAACCCCATCATATTTTTGCCCGCCCCCACAGAGCACTCGCTGGAACCGATCGAAAAGACAACCCAAGCTGCGGACGCACCCAGACCACGAAATCGACTGACGGCCGCTAGCGGCTTGCCCATAGTTTCCGAGCGACATCGAGTCCTGACCGAAACCAACGGTGAAGCACCGGCAGTACGCTGTCAGATTTCCGACCAGGGATTGCTGCTGCAGTGCGATGATACCGATGCGCTCGATCGGCTGGAGAACGACTTGCGTTCGATTGCCGGTCCGTTGACCATCGCACCCTCGCCTCCCGTGGTTTTCTATCTGAAATACGTCAAGCCAGCGGACGCCCTGCGGATGCTTTCCGAACTACTCGAAGGCGGGCAGAGTGCGCGGCTGGCGACTTCTGACACGCTGGTAAATGGTTATGTCAGTAGCTCGGATGCTTACCAGGCTACCTTCTTAACGACTCGAGACGGTCTGATGACCCTCTTGGCGGATACGCTCACGGTCGTAGCCGACGCTCGGCTTAATCGACTAATTGCCCAGGGCACTGCCGATGACATTACCCAGGTTGAGGATTATTTGCGGATTATCGACAAAGACCGCGGTCTCACCATGGTTGAAACATATGGCACCAGTCACGTCATCGAACTGCTCTACACCGATGCTGAACAAGTCGCTGAGACCGTCCGCAACGCCTACGCCGACCGGGTAGCGAGCGGCAAAGCCACTGCCACCCAAGCTGGTGGCGATGGCAGAGAACCAACCGGCGAAGGAAAGAATGCTGAAGCCCGAGGCGGAAAGGATGATGCCAAATCCAATCCCAAACAATCCCAAGCACAAGCAGTTCGCAATGCCGAACCCGTAATGACGGTTGCCGTGCATGCTCCCAGCAATTCTCTGATCATTACCGCACCGGATGAGCTATACGCTCAAGTGGAACAGCTTGTAAGAACCATTGATGAACGCAGCCAGGAAACCGTTGAATTCGTAACCCCCGGTAACACGGCCTTGCTCGAGATGATGTTTGGAGAGGGTGGTTCGACATCCGCTCGCGATTCACGAGCGGCTTCCTCGCGGCCTACTTCGCGACCGGAAAGTGACAGCAACGATCGCCTGAAGTCTCTTTTGCGGGAAAGATTCGGTCGCTAGGAAGTATGGGCTTCCTCGCACCTTGAGACAGACCGCCAGTAGATCTGGCGGTGACCATGTCGCAACAGGCAAACAAGTCAGCGAGGATCCCCCGTTCACCGATTTGGAGCTCATCAACCTTATGCAGCCAACAACCCGGCCATCCACTGCGTTCGCCATGCTGTTCGTCTTCGGCTTCGGTTGGTTGACGACCCCCTTCGTCGCCGCGCAGGCAGGACTGCGCGAAGCGTTGGATCGACTGGATAGGAATCAGGATGGTCAAATTGAACCCGAGGAAATCACGCCTCTTGCTCGTCCCTACCTGGAGCGGATCAGCAAGGCCCGGCGGATGTCACTGAACCGAACTAACGACATCTCCGACTTCCAGGAAGCCGCTCGTATTTACCATGCCTTGCAAAACGGTATCTCGGGCAGGGAAGTGCGATCCGAGCCCAACATGGAATTGCGCGGTTTTAGACCGGACGACGATGATGTTCTGATTCCGGAATTCGGTTTGTCCGAGGTAAAGTACCCCTACACGCAGGATGACCTGGACGAAGCTCGACGAACAATTCGACGCTATGACCGCGATGACGATGGCTACATTGACCGTCGCGAAGCGGCCCGAGCGGAGTGGACGCACCGCAATCCCTTCGAATCAGATCTGAACAAGGATAATCGGCTGAGCAAGCTGGAATTGACGCAGCGCTATGCTCGACGACGCTTACTGGACAGTGTTTCCGGAGAGTTGATTCAAAAGGCAGTTCGGGTAGGTAATGGTATTGAAGATTCGAAGCGTTCCGACAGCAGTCGCGAAAGCTCTTCCTGGTGGCGTCGCGGCGGCAGTAGCTATTGGCTGACTGCGAGCCTGCTAGGGCGTTTCGATGAAAACCGAAATGGCCGGCTCGAGGCCGGTGAAGCACAAGCCTTGGGAATCTCCATGGGCGCGATCGATTTGGATCGCGATGGTGAGCTTTCGCGTGACGAACTACAAAGCTACACCACATCCCTGCAGAACGATGCGGGTGATCCAGGCGCGGGATTGCCGGGCTGGTTTTTCGAATTAGACAAGGACCGCGACGGCCAAGTCGCCATGCCCGAGTTCGCCACGGAGTGGACGGCGACCAAGCTGGCCGAATTCAATGCTCTGGATCGCAACTCCGATGGCCTGCTCACCGAAAGCGAAGTACTCAGCGCAAAATCCATGGTAGGTGGCCGCTTCGCCAATACCAACGCTGAGATTTTGCCACCTAAGAAAACGGTTATCTCCGAAATCGAGATCCAGGAAGATCTGTTGATCGATGATCTTAACGTGGAGCTCTCCATCACCCATTCCAGCGTTGGCATGCTGGACGGATATCTGACTGGCCCGAACGGTCAGCGAGTTGAGCTATTCACCGACGTCGGCAGCGACGGTGACCACTTTGAGAACACGGTCTTCGATGACCAGGCCAGTACACCTATCGTAAAGGCCCGAGCCCCCTTCGAAGGAAGCTATACTCCCGAGGCCATTGTAAAACGTGAACCTGGACTATCGCAGTTCAATGGCCAAAGCGCCCAAGGCGTGTGGCAGTTGGTGATTCGTGCCACTCGCAGCGATCGATTCGGCATGCTTCATCGATGGTCTTTGCAAATTCGAGCGGCGGATGCGGCTATCAGCGATCAACTCCTTGGCAGTCTGAACCCGGAAGCCGATTCATCCTCTTTCAGTGAGCAACCTGCCGCGCGGGCAGCAGAGCCCATGGAGAATTCCAGCCCGAGTTCGTCGACCGACGCATGGTTCAGCCAGGCGATGGCCGAAGATGATGCCAAACGGGATCGCAAATCCGCGAGCGAAGCCTGGATCCAAGCCGCGGGTCCGGAAGAAGCCGAGAAACGACGCGAGCAAATGGAACGCTACAACGCATGGGTTCGCGAACGCAAAGAGCAGGGACAAGACATTACAGCCGAAGATAAGCGGCGGTTCTTTCCGGAATCCGGCCCAAAGCTCAAGGGAAACAAGGACTATCCCGAGACAAAGCGCAAGGACGAAGACAAACTGAGGAAAAAGTGAGACACGGTTGGTCGCGGACCAGCCGCCTGTTTTTCCCAAACGCGTTGCATCCGTGGAGCAACCTCATTCCCGCTCTGGCAGGTCCAAGGCAGGATAGCGACTGCCGTCGTCTTCGCATTGATCGGCACGCAGAGCATACTGCCGAATAGCCTCTTCATAGGCCTTTCTGGCTGCGGGCCGTTCCTCTTCCGCGATAAACCTGGAGCGGTTCTTCCACAGAATTCTCGTTGACTCCAGACACCATAGGGCACTCTGTCTGGATGCCCGAATTGGCTGCTCGGCGATGATCACTTGTATTGGATTCGTATGCAGCTGTGGGAATTGTCGAATCGCAATCCAGCTGCTCTTAGCGATTGGGACCTCAAACTGAATGCCGTGAACGGAACCGTCTGCCT
>JANSWS010000802.1 GCA_024743355.1 bacterium | reverse complement strand
GATTCTACCCTTCGCCGTTCACGGAATGAATTGCGCGAGGTGTAGGGGCAACAACGCCGCCCAGGTCCGAACGAGGAATTCCATGAATCGCAGCCATCGACGTTCCGGATTTACACTGATCGAGGTCTTAGTCGCCACTGCGGTCACGCTTCTGATGATGGTGTCGCTGGCCAAGATCTTCAAGATCCTGGGCGACAGCATGCAGGAAGGTCGAGCCGCGTTGGAGCTGAATAATCGCCTGCGGAATGTCGCCTTGCGGATTCAGAACGACTTGGCCAACGCCACGGCCGTCCTTCAGCCTCCGGCCGATCCGGCAGCCGAACTCGGATACTTCAAGTATTACGACGGACCGCTAACCGACTATTCGGGCGCCTTGTATTCGCTTTCCGGGGGCGCCAGCGTCGACCTGAGCCGCTTCGGCGACACGGACGACATTCTGATGTTCACCGCCCGGGCCGACGACGTTTGGTATACCGGCAAAGTTCCGCTTTGTGTTTTGCAAGGCGTCTCCCCAACAGCAGCCAACACCACAGAATTCGTCACCATTGCATCGCAGTACGCGGAGATCGCATTGTTTTGCGAACCCGTAGTCAGCAACGAAGGCAATATTGACAAATCCCCCGCACCCTTGATCGCTGACCCCAAAGCCTATGCCAGAGTTGCCGGATTTGATGCGAACACCAGTGCTCCGCTGGACATGCCAGCCGAGTATCGGCTGCACTATCGCGTGCTGCTGATCCGACCGGATCTCAACCTGACCGACGCCTCCGTTCCGGGAGGCCAGAGACTGGAAGGCGGGACGGTCAATGGTCAAAACTGGCTGGTTGCCGAGCGAGCACAGGTCTTGGTTGGAGGCAACACCGTCAATCTGCCAACTCCAACCTGCGACATGAGTAACGCTCACCAGCAATGCGACCTCTCGTTGCGGCGTGTCAATCCACTCAGTCCTATTAGTCCGGTGGCGGCCAACAGTCTGGCGGATCTGGTCGATCCGGCCAATCGGTTTGCCCACTACCGCATTGCGTTAACGGCCAACACGCTGTCGATGCCCATCCTGGCCTTGAGTCCCAAGATCAATATGCCCTACACGCTATCGGATGCGGGTTCCGTGTCGATCAGCAATCCTCCGCAACCATCGGAGTTTCAATCCGGTTTCCTTCATCCGGCGTTCACCCTCGTTGGACCGGGAGG
>JANSWS010000373.1 GCA_024743355.1 bacterium | reverse complement strand
GTCCTGCGCCGCGTTTCGGCAGATTATGGCGTCGTCCTCCACATGACCAAGATGCGTTGGTGACTTTGACCGCGGGTGATCTGTGCATATCGCGAACTCGCGCTGGTGTGGGACCCCGCGTGGTCAAACTGTATCAGAGAGAGGGGCGGTCGGACCACGTCTGTGAAGGTGCCAAGGTGAACTTCATTTCCCTAACGCGTCGAGGACTCAAAGGTCAAATCACGGCCTTTATTGTTGAGGTAATTTCAGTGCCGCAAGCTCCCGCACGCGGAAATAAGGAACGAAACCGGTTGGGGCTTGGGCCGAGACAGAATGAAAACTGACGCCCAGGCAAAGCAAATTGCGCGGCCAGCTGACTCCGGAGCCGGGCTAGGTTGGAACGTGCACTAGCGACGTCTAAGACGGATGTTTCCAGACTGGTTGCCGGCGGACCAGCGGCCCGACATCTGACCGCAGCAATTCTGCAGTCGCATTTCATACTGCCCCATGCGACCGATGCTCTTGGTAGAGTACAGGTAATTCCCCTGCTGGTAGACCTCGGCTCGATAGAAGTAAGGAATGATCACAGCGAAGCGACCTGAGAATCGTCCTTGGTAACTGTTGGGGCGAGTCGGGATCAGGCGGACTCTAAGGGGACCACCATGCTCCGGTCGGCGAGCGGTCGCGTCCGCGCTCCAGCTTCCACGCCAGATACCACTGGCGTCCTGGGCGCTGCACAGAGGCGTTAGCGTCAGCAACATGAAGGCGATCGTCGGCAAGCAAAATCGCGGGAGTATCGATCGAAACATTTGTGAGCCGGAGAATTGGGGGGGGTATCGGGTCAGGGAAAGTCGTTTCATTATAGTTGCATTCCCGGAACTGGGCTCGTGAAGAGCGCGACTGCAGTCTCCCAACTGACCGCTTGCGGGGAAGGATCCGAATTTAGCAATTGAAGTACTCCGAACCGCACAGATCCGCAGCACGGAAACTTGACGATGGACCGGCCCAGCAACTAGTCTTAAGAGACTGCACAAATTGTGGGAAGGTAGTCCTTTCGGCTGCCTTGACCCTCCCGGCCGCTTCAACTTTCCCAAAACCGGATCGAAATATGTCAGGACTACTTTGGCCTATCTTCTGGATTCTCGGGATGCTGGCTTTGGTTGTGGCAACTTCCGTCATTGCCTTTCGCGAGAAAAAGGCGCGGGAAGAAGCCTTGAAGAAGATGCAGCCACAGCCTTTGGATCCGGGACTCGACCCAGATGCAGATCCCATGCAGGCCGACGAGGGGTTTGGTGAGCCGGAAATGGAGGGTTTCGGCGACGAGCTCGATCAGGCTGATTTCGCGGAAGCCGAGGAAAACGTCCCGCGCTAGCCCGCCATCATCTTTAGGGATCGCGAGCCAATTGTCTCTTGGCAACATGCGGCTTGAAACGATTGGCTTCTGCGGTCCGCTAGTTTCAGCCTGCGGTTGTGCATGAGGGTGCGGGCTCGGGCTCCTTTTCGTTTTGCAGTTGGGCTCCTATACTGCGTAGGATTTTGCGCAGAATTGCGATCGATTTTGCGCCCGCCATCCTCTGGATTTCCTTTTTTCGATGGCAGCTGATTTGTCGATCCGAGTTCCTGACGAGGGGGCAGAATTCCTTGATTTCATCAACTGAGTCACCGGCCTTGTTGGCTCTGGAAGACGGTACCGTCTTTCGTGGCAAATCGATCGGAGCGGCGGGAGAGACGGCGGGAGAAGTCGTTTTCAATACTTCGATGACAGGCTATCAGGAGATTTTGACGGACCCGAGTTATCGTGGCCAGATTGTCACCATGACCTACACGGAAATCGGCAACTGCGGTACCAATGCTGACGACGTGGAGAGTGATCATCCCCAGGTAGCCGGATTTGTCATCCGCAACGATAGTCGAGTCGACAGCAATTTTCGTTCACAGAAAGGCCTGACGGACTATTTGGTGGAGAACCAAATCGTAGCGATAGCTGGAATCGACACCCGAGCCTTGGTGCGTCACATTCGCGAGCAAGGCGCCATGAAGGGCGTGTTGTCGACCATCGATTTGGACGCGGCTTCGCTGGTTCGCAAGGCGCAGCAAAGCCCCGGGTTGGTGGGGCGAGATCTGGTACGAGAAGTCATACCCGAACGGCTTCGCGAATGGAATCAAAAGCTGTTCCAGCTTGAGCAGAGTGAATCCGAGTCACCGTCAGCGGCCGACCGGGAGACCCATGTGGTCTGTCTCGACTTTGGCATGAAGTGGAATATTGCCCGGCATCTGTTCGACCAGGGCAACCGGGTGACGATTCTGCCCGGTACGGCCACTGCTGACGAGGTGATGGATTTGAACCCGGACGGAATCTTTCTGTCCAACGGTCCTGGAGATCCGGAACCGCTGGATTATGCCATCGCCACCATTCGCGAGTTGATTGGGCAGCGGCCCATTTTTGGAATCTGTCTCGGCCATCAATTGCTGAGTTTGGCGACGGGAGCGAAGACCTTTAAGTTGAAGTTTGGTCACCGCGGTAGCAATCAACCGGTGTTGAATTTGGAGACGGGACGAGTAGAGATCACGTCCCAGAATCATGGTTTTTGCGTCGACGAAGCTTCCTTGCCGGATTGCCTGGAGATCACGCATCGTCATTTGAACGATGACACGATTGCGGGGGTTCGGCACAAGTCCGCGCCTGCATTCAGTGTGCAGTATCACCCGGAGGCTTCCGCGGGCCCGCACGATAGCCGCTATCTGTTTGACGTCTTTCAGCAACTTTTGACGGGCGGCGTCTCGCAGCGGGGATGAGAGTGCCTGGCCCGCTGGTGCCGCTAGGGCTCTATCCAGGCTCGTTCTGACTAAGACGGGTTTGCCGGGCTTGGATGACCGGGGTCATCCGTTCGGGTAAGATACCGCTTCACCTCTTTCCGAGTGCCTGTCCAGAGTGGCTTTTGGGGGGTTACTGTGAAGGGGTGTGATTCTGATCTGGCTCATCAGCGCCGACATTCCGCGGCGGAAGCCAGAATCCAACTTGAGCCCCTAACGTTGACGCGTTTATTCAGCATGGCAAGTGCAAGCAGCATCGCAGCTCCGCCAGATGGTTCCGAACATCTCTCTGGCCCAAATACTCCGCGGTATCTTCTGGATTTTCATCCCAAACGAGCCCCGCACTATTTTACGGATCTGCTCATCATCGGCGGGGGATTAGCGGGTTTGCGGGCGGCCAACGCGGTCGGCGATGCGCATGCCATCGTGGTTACCAAGGACGAGATCCGCGAAAGCAACAGCAACTATGCTCAAGGTGGCATTGCCAGCGTGTGGGATCCCGAGGATCGATTTGAGAACCATATTGAAGACACGCTGACCGCTGGAGGCAATCTATGCCACTACCAGGTCGTCAGCTCGGTCGTGCGCGAGGCTCCCAATCGTATCCAGGAATTGATGCAATGGGGTACGCAGTTTGATCGGTCGGGAGACCGGCTGCTGCTCGGACGCGAGGGAGGGCATTCGCATGAGCGGATCATCCACGCGCTGGGAGATGCAACCGGCAAAGAGATTATGCGCGCGGTGATCGAACGCACGCGTGCCCTGCCCAATGTGCAGATTTGGGAACGCGCGTTTACGATTGACTTGATCTCCGATCACCAGCGATGCTACGGCGCGATTGTTTCTCGCCATGGTCAGCCCCCGATATTACTGTGGGCCAAGCAAACAATTCTATGCACCGGTGGTTGTGGTCAGGTTTACCGTGAGACCACCAATCCACGCGTGGCCACGGGTGATGGTCATGCCTTGGCCTTCCGGGCCGGGGCCAAATTGCGGGATATGGAGTTCATGCAGTTCCATCCCACGGTTCTGTACATCGCCGGTGGATCTCGAACACTGGTAACCGAGGCAATTCGGGGAGCGGGCGCGCACCTGGTCGATAGCAATGGTTATCGATTTATGCAGGATTACGACGATCGAATGGAGCTGGCCCCGCGGGACGTTGTGAGTCTAGCGATCGTCAATCAAATGGAGAAGACGCAGCATCATTGTGTCTACCTGTCGCTCAAGCATTTGGATGCCGAAAGCGTTCATCGGGGATTCCCAGGCTTTACGTCCGTCTGTCGCAAATTTGGACTCGATCCATCGCAGGATCCGATTCCAGTCCGCCCAGGCGCGCACTATATGATCGGTGGCGTTGAGGTGGATCTAGATGGACGCACTTCATTGGCCGGACTGTGGGCGGCCGGAGAAGTTACCAGTACCGGGTTGCACGGCGCGAATCGACTGGCTTCCAATAGCCTGCTGGAAGGTTTGGTTTACGGAGCCCGAAGCGGCGAGCAGGCAGCACTGGAAGCTCGCCGCATGCCTGATGACTTGCGAGCGGTGCCCATTTTCAATCGTCGAGAAGCCGTCTTCAGTGAGCAGATGGATATCAGCGATATTCGCAATACCCTGCAAAGTCTGATGTGGAGGCTGGTGGGCGTGCAGCGCTCCCGCAGTCGCATGCAGGAAGCCCTTCAGGAAATACGCGGCTATGCCAAGTACGTTTTGCACCATGCCTTTCAGACGACCGAGGGCTGGGAATTGCAGAACCTGCTCACAGTGGCGCATTTGATGGCCGAAGCTGCACTCGCGAGAACCGAATCGCGGGGGGTGCATATGCGCACAGATTATCCTGAGCCGAACGACGAGGATTGGCGCAAACATCTGGTGTATGAGTTTTCAGGCAACAACTAAGTCTAAGGTGGCGCATTTTCTACGTCCCGGCACCGCACAACGTCTGGACGTAAGGCGGCCACCATGCTACCTATGATACAACGATGCGTCGAAGCGAATCCAAGCTGAGTGCTTAAGGTTTACTATCGAAGTGTCGTCATTGATTCAGCCCGCGTTGCATGTTGTCCCGAACCATCGCTAGCCTCCGTGACTAACCAGGAAATTCTAACGAATCAGCTATTGCAGCACGTGGCAGTGCTCTACCCCAGTCACGAAGCGGCAGAGCTCACGGCGGAAATTCTGTCAAGCATTGGGTCGCCGGTAACGCCCGCCGCCGATGGCAGGCTGGATCAAACTCCTGACGGCAGCGTGACAGAAAAGGATTGCCTGCTTATCAGCTATGGAGATAGCATTGTGGGCGGCAATTCCACCGGGCTGCAAAATCTCAAGGTTTTTCTCGACGGCGCCTGTGGAGGACTGATTCGCTGTGTGCATGTGTTGCCCTTCCAGCCCTACAGCTCCGACGATGGTTTTTCCATTATCGACTATCTGCGACTACGCGAGGATCTGGGAAGCTGGTCGGACTTTGAGAGTTTGGCTGGGGATTACAGTTTGATGGTTGACTTGGTCATCAATCACATCTCAGCGGAAAGTCAGTGGTTCAAAGACTATTGCCAAGGGAACTTGGAGGGGTTTTTCATTGAAGCGTCGCCGGATGATGATCTGAGCCAGGTCGTTCGGCCACGGACTACTCCCCTGCTCCGCCCCACGCAGACCGTCCACGGCGAGAAGCACGTGTGGTGTACCTTTAGCCATGATCAAGTCGATCTGAATTTTGCCAATCCCAAGGTGTTGCTTGAGATCTTGAAGGTCATCGCTTTCTATCTCAGAAAAGGTGCCCGCGCGATTCGATTGGACGCCATCGGCTATCTGTGGAAAACGCCCGGAACCAGTTGCATTCACTTGCCCCAGACGCACGAAGTTGTGCGATTGATACGCAACGTTTGCCAGTATCTTTCTCCGGGTACGCTGATCGTGACGGAAACGAACGTTCCCAACCAGGAAAACCTGACCTACTTTGGCAACCGAAACGAGGCCCATGCGATCTACAACTTCAGCTTGCCTCCGCTGCTCGTACATGCTCTGTTGAGCGGAGAGTCGAAATATCTCAAGCAGTGGATGATGAGCATGCCACCCTCCCAGGAGGGTTGTTTTTATCTGAATTTTACCGCCTCGCACGACGGTATCGGGATGCGACCAGCCGAAGGTCTGCTTTCGGATGAAGAGCAGACTCAGATGATTGAGACGATCCGCCGACATGGCGGACTGGTTTCCACCCGGCAAGCTGCCGATGGCAGCGAACGTGTTTACGAGTTGAACATCTCGATGTTCGATGCTCTCCAGGGAACCATTGATGGGCCGGACGAATACGGTCAGGAACGTTTTCTCTGCTCGCAAACGGTCATGATGGGCGTAGAAGGTTTGCCGGCTTTCTATATCCATAGCCTGTTGGCGACTTCCAACGATCAGCAACTGGTGAAGCAGACCGGTCGCAATCGCTCGATTAATCGGCACCAGTGGGATGTCGAGGAACTGCAGCGTTTTCTGGCCGATCCGCAAAGTCGACATGCGACGGTACTACGCGAGTTATTGCGTCGCATCGAGATTCGCTCCCGGCAACCGGCCTTTCATCCCAACGCCACTCAGTTCACTTTACAGCTAGGCGACGGGATTTTCGCGTTTTGGCGGCAGAGTCGCGATCGCGTTCAGAGCATATTTGCGATCCACAATCTGACTCGACAGCCACAGAGTTTGCGGCTTGCCGATCTCAATCTGATTAGCATCGATCATTGGCTTGACCTGCTATCCGATGCGCCTCTGGAAAATCACGGTGACGAGATTGAGATGAAGCCATACCAGTGCCTGTGGATATCTAACCACGACGTGGCTAAGTAGCTTTCTCGCTCGAACTGCTACTGATTATCAGCCCGGGCGGTTTCCGCGATCATCTCATAGACCTCTGGAAGCGCGCTGGTCACTCGCGACCAATTGGGGCTGAAGGGAGGTTCCGCTGCACCGGCCAGATATTCCTCGCCGGCGGTGATCAGTATCCTCCCAAATAATTCGACCGTTTCCGCCTCGCGGTGCCGATCCAAAGAGAACCCACTCATCACGGCATCGTTGTAATAATGATCGATCATGTCCAAAGCTGTGCGATAGTAACAGGCTTTCAGTGTTCGAAACAAACCGGAGGTAAACACGATTCCCTCGATTGCCAGCTTGCGATAGAGCGCCTTGCAAATATCGCGGGCCATGCGGTGAAGTCCGCGAGCTGGGTCTTCCAGCGACAGATCCTGGTGTTTGTGGTCATAGGCATCCGCAATATCGACCTGGCAGATGCGGTTGGAATTGCAGTTTCGATACATCTCGGAAAGCGTGCCAATTTCCAAACCCCAGTCACTGGGGATGCGCAATGAGGGCACGACTTCCGCCCGCATGGAAAACTCTCCGGCCAAGGCGTAACGGAAGCTGCCCATGTAATCCAGGTACTCGACACGTCCGAGCACCTGCTTCAGCGCGCGAATCATGGGTGTGACCAGCAAGCGGACGACGCGACCATTTAATTTGCCATGCGCAGCGCGGTAGTAGTAGCCCTTACAGAATTGATATTGAAATGTTGGATGTACCAGCGGGTAAAACAATCGTGCCGGGATCGATCTGGAGTAAGTCAGTATGTCGCAATCGTGCAAGGCCACGGCTTTCGACTTGCCACCGGCCAGGAAGTAGCCCAGACAGAACCAAACGTTGCGGCCTTTTCCAGGCTCTCCGGCCTCAATTCCTCGTTCGACCAGGGTTTTGTCCAACGCCTGCATCCGCGGACCGTCATTCCACAGAATGGTGTGCTTTTGCGGCAGCGAAGCAAAGAAGCGTCGCGCTTCTTCAAACTGAGTTTGATCCGCGCGGTCGAGGCCAATGATGATTTCGCCCAAATAAGTTGCCTTCTTCAATTCTTCGACGATGGGGCCCATAGCGGGACCTTCCAACTCGGAAAACAAACAAGGCAGTAGAAGAGTCATGGGGGACTCTTGCGAATACTCGAGTAACTCTTCCTCGATTTCCTCCGTGCTTTTGTTCCGCAGATTGTGGAGCGTCCCTATAACACCGTTTTGGGCGTAATCAGCCATTCCGTTTCCGTGCAGATAGTGGTCAGACTCAGGTCGCGATCGAGGAGCCG
>JANSWS010000633.1 GCA_024743355.1 bacterium | reverse complement strand
TACTCGATATTGACCGGATTGCCGTCACGCGAAATGCTTTGCAGATCCACTCCGGAGGGCAGACGCAGCAGCACGCGGACGTTGCGATCCACGGTCGCCCGATCGTTGATCACGATCAAGTTGTAGCGCACGGGCTCGCCCACAACCGTCGGATCGCGATAGTCGTCCAACTCGACTTTGAGTTGATTCGAGCGTTGACGGTTGTCCGGTGGAGTAGCGGCTTGCCCCGGTGGCAGAACGGGAGGCTCAACTGCTGCCGGCGGCTGAATGCCCACCGCCCGAAACGCAGCCGCATCTTGAGCCTGAACGTTTTGAGCGCATGTTGCCCGCACGCCCAATCGGCCCTGGGGAGTTTCGCGGCGTGACTCGAATTCCACATCCAAACGTCGGATCACATCTCCCGAGTCTCCCGACAGCTTCGGCAACAGATCTTGTGCCGACCATGTCATCAAAGTTCGAGCATCGTTCAAGCGGATCCTCGAAGCATTGATCGAATCGACACGCCGCGGAATCAAGGTGGGATCAATCTCGATTTCGACCAGCACATCGGACAACCGCACTTCGCCCGGATTACGTACGGTAATAATGGCTCGCTGTGTGGAACCGACTTGCACCGATTCAGGAAACTGGATGGACACCTCAATCCTGGGCTCCTTCGGTCGCGGTTCCAACCCTCGAATCGACGCTACTTTCTCCGCCAGCACAGTTTGTCCCGAACTGGCCTGCAACCGCACGTTGAGCTGCCCTGTCTGCTGAACTCTGAAATTAATTCCTAGCGAACGCTTCTCGCCTGGCTGCAGAAGCGGAATAGTTTGCTCCACACGGTTTTCTCCTTGACTGGCTTCCGGCAGCCCGGGGTCCGACTCAATGGCCAGGCGCAGGTCGGTCAGCGTCTGTCGGCCGGTATTCGTGACATCGATTTCATACAGCACGCTCTGTCCAATCTCAGCCTCTGCGATTCCTCCAGCGGGTGCGAAACGAACTTCGATAGCCGGTTCGATAATCTGAGTAGTCACCCGCCGCTGACGCACGGGAAAACCTGCACCACTCGCCTCAAACAGCACCGATATCGTATTTGCTCGCACCGGCTCCAGAACCAAAGCGACATCCAATTGTTGGTTGGCTGGCAAAATCCCTTGATCCCAGATCAACACCTCCGGCGTTTGGGTTGTCGGCTGAGGAACGGCGCTCACCAAGCGTGTACCAGCTGGGATCTGGGCTCTCAACTGAACGTTCTCGGCAGGCACGTCACCCGGATTGCCCAGCACCGCCGAGAAGGTAACTTCCTCGCCAATCGAGGCAATTTGCTGACCGAATGCCTCTAAATTGAGACCTGGAGCGCTGAATGTTACCGTCGTCTGTCCGCGACCGAGCACCAGTTGCGGCAGGTTGTCTTCGGGCTGCGCGGGCCGAATGACATCGATAACTATCGGCGTCGTTCCTCGAGCATCTGGATTGGCCGCCAAGGTAACCACTGCCTGACCGTCGGCGTTGACACGAACTTGCGTTTGATTGCCACCGGCGGAGGCGAATGAGGCGATGGACGGATCGACGATGGTGTATTGCACAATCCAGTTTTCCGCCGGCACCAAATTCTCGGCTCGTGTAACACGCGTGACCAACTGCACAGTTTCGCCGGCGCGTTGGATCACGGGCGAGGGAAACTCCCACTGAGCGTCCACCCAGTAGATCGTTGAAGTCAATCGCCGACGGTCCCACAAGTCGCTTTCTGGTGCCAGCACCGTCACGCGACTTACACCTTCGCTAGGCGACGAAATGCTTAACCAGGTTTGTCCCTCGCGCAATCTTATGTCGTCGTTACAGTTGGGCGACCCGCGTGTAATCGTCGTCTCCTTGCGACTTGTCCTGCCCCGGGCAAAATCGACATCCAGTTTTTCGATCTTGTTGTCGTGAAACAGGAAGCTGCTCACACCGCTCGTTCCGTCGTCCCCGACCGCGATGAAAGTACCCACACTATCCGGAGACAGCATCCACTCCAAGGGCTCGCGTTTCATCAGGTATCCGTCTTCGCCGCAGATGCCCGCCAAAAGCACGACCTCTCCGCCAACGGGTGCCACGACTCGCATCGGCGTCAGTTGTATTTCACCCGCATTCCCGCGAGGTTCAAAATGCCCTTGCAGTTTGTCAAACAATGCGTGCTCGTGCCCAAACAGATTGCAAACACCTTGATTACCTTCCTCCAAACATCGTGGCGGAGGTGGCGGGGCCGCGAAAGCCGGGTTCGGAATGATTCCCTGCTGCCCATTCTTGGAATGTAAATGCGGCAAGGTCAGTTGCGTCGTATTCGGAGGCGGCAGAAAGATGCAGGATCCGTTTGGATCAATGGCCGGCAAGCGAAAGTGAGAACAGCCGGGCAACAGAAGGCTTAGCAGGACTATCCAGCCGAGCAGGGTGGAGCATTGGCCAGGACAGACCGGTAGCTGCAACTTGCCAAATGTCAGGCAAGGAGTCCACCCTTTGTGCTTTCCTGGCGCCGCTTGCATCCCGAAGCGTCCTCTTCCTCACTCTCAATCCAAGAGCTTAAACGGAGCACCTCACAGTGCCCTCATCTCCATTAATCGCGAACTCTCCTGTCAAGCCGCGTTCCCAGCGATACGAAGTGCCGCCTCAGCTTGGCTCGCCCAGTGAATCAGTTTCACCTCGCGATCCATCCAAGACCGCGCAGCACATTACTTCGCGCGTCTCGCATCGACCGACGGAAGCATTGCACTTGTTTTTTAACCGGGCTGAAACGAATTCACGCTTCTCGCTCAATGACAGAAATTCATCGACGAAACCGATCGCTTTTTGCCGGTTAGGAAAACAAGTCCGGCAAAGCAAGTTGCCAGAAGCTAGCGGCTAGTGGC
>JANSWS010000056.1 GCA_024743355.1 bacterium | reverse complement strand
GATGGGGTACTCCGCCATTACCCTGGGCATTGACGACCTGCAACTTTCCAGCGTAGAGCTCGTGCAAGTCGCCAGTTCGGATCCAGGTAATCCGGGTGAATTCATCACCGCGAATATCGTGGTTTGGGGAGATGACTCGCTCTTTCCAAGTCATCGTATCATTGAAGCTGGAGGACGACGGATTGGAATTACGGCTGCCCTCGGAAACGAATTCAAAGATCAGATCCAGAGTGAAGACATCGAGTTTCTCGACCCCATTGAACGTTTGAAGACTGTGGTGGGAGAACTGTTGGAAAAGAAGTGTGATTTTGTTGTCCTACTGGCCCACGCATCCCTGGAAGAATCCGCAGAAATGGGACGGCAGGTAGACGGCGTGGATTTGGTGGTTACCGCTGGAGGGTATGGCGAGCCGACCCTGCACCCAACTGCCATCGAAGGCTCTGATGCCGTCATGGTCCAGGTTGGCACGAAGGGCATGTACGGCGGAATTGTGGGTTTGTTTGACGATGAAACAACGCCAATTCGATACCAGAAAATCGCCATTTCTTCGCAATTCAAGGATTCGCCCCGCATGCTTGAAAAGTTCGCCGAATATCAAGAGCGGCTGAAAAATGTCGGCCTCGATGGACTAGGCGTTAAGCCCATTTCGCATCCGACCGGGCGGAAATTCGTGGGCTCAGAAAGCTGCGGCGACTGCCACACGACTGCTTTCGAAATCTGGGAAGATACGCCGCACGTGCATGCAACTGATAGCATTGTGGCGGCCAACAATGATCGCGGGGGAATCCCCAGGCACCACGATCCCGAGTGCATCAGTTGCCATGCCACCGGCTGGAACGCACAGGAATACTATCCCTACGAGACGGGCTTCATCAGCCCCGAGCAAACCGAGCATTTGGTTGGCAGTGGCTGCGAAAACTGCCATGGACCGGGCAAGGATCACGTCGATGCCGAGTACGGCGACGTGGATGTGGACAACGATACCTTGCTGAAACTTCGTCAACAAATGGTGCTCAGACTCGATCAAGCCCGGGATAAGTGCCTACAATGTCATGATCTGGACAACAGTCCGGATTTCCACGTCGAAGGAGCGTTCGAAGAATATTGGGAACAGGTCAAGCATTACGGCAAAGACTGATGGGCACTTGGCTCAGACGATTCTCGCCGGTGAGTAAGTCTGATCCCGCGACGCGTTCCTGATTCGCAGCAACTAAGATCGGCTCAAGCGGCCGGTCGCGAAAAGCGTTTAAGGTGTCTCATGGATTCGGCCAATCATCTCCCTAAACATCCTTTGGATAGTCTGGACGATTGGGAAGATGAATTGTTGAAACGTTATCCAAGTGCCCAGCTTCAACAAAGCCCCGATACAACGTTTTTCAAAGGCAGTCTGCCCAGCCAGACAGACGCTTCTGCCGGTTCTCCCCACCTGGCAAGCGATCGAAGCCGCTTCCGAGATTATGAAGCCGGCGCAAGGCCTAGCGTGAGGCAGTTCTACGAGTTAAACCACCGCTATCAGACGCTCGAGTTTGTGCGAGGCAAGAAACAGGAATTTTTGTCGCTGAACCGATGTCGTATGGGGATTTGGGAGGCCATGGAGTATTTGAATACTCTGGTGGATGACAGCGACCCCGATATTGATTTGCCGCAAATTGAGCATCTACTTCAGACTGCGGAGGCGATTCGGCATGACAACCGCCCCCGCTGGTTCATTCTGGCCGGCCTGATTCACGATTTGGGCAAGATTCTTTGTCTCTGGGACGAACCGCAATGGGCCGTGGTCGGTGACACATTCCCCGTGGGCTGCCAGTACTCGCCGAGTATCGTTTTCTACGACATGTTCCGCGAGAATCCGGATTGGCGAGTACCGGAATACCAAACACAGTTTGGAATCTATGAACCCGGCTGTGGACTCGAAAAAGTCGAACTATCGTGGGGGCACGACGAATACATGTACCATGTCGTCAAGGATTATTTGCCAGCACCCGCATTGGCCATGATCCGGTATCACTCGTGTTACCCCATCCATCGCGAAGGCGCCTACGCGCAATTTCTTACAGATGCCGATCGTGAACTCATGAATTGGGTCCGCGATTTCAACCAGTACGATCTTTATACCAAACGTGATGAACGGATGGACGTATCGGCACTGCGGCCATTCTACGAAGAACTGATCGACGAGTATTTTCCGAAGCAACTTGCATGGTGAATGCCACCCCAGGTTGCTCACCCGCCTGCTGATCGAACCACCAAAGTATTGGGAATTTTCGTCATGATGAGAAACCGACGTGATTGGATCAAGCGTTCCCTGGGCTCGATCACCGGCTTGGCTCTGACTAACACCATCGCCCAAGTTGCTAATGGCCGTGCGGCAGTGGCCTCTCCTGCTTTTGAGAATCCTGAATGGCAGCAGTCGGTTCGGCGGGGACTGGACTTTTTGGCACGCACGCAAAACACACGTGGGCAATGGAATACTCCAACCTATCCAACTGCCTTGGCAGCGTTGGCGGGTACAGCCTTGATCTGCTCGGGATCGACCACCACACAGGGTCCGTATGCGAAACAGATTGCTCGCTGCACGGACTTTCTGATCAGCAAGTGCCGACCGAATGGTTTAATCGGCGATCCACTTACCGACAACCGCTACACCTACGGCCATGGTTTTTCCATGCTGATGCTCAGCCAAGTCCTGGGAGAAGAGGGCTATGAGGACCGCCGAGAAGAGTTGATCGATGTCTTAAATCGGGCGGTTACTTTTTGCTGCAGCGCTCAAACCGATGCGGGCGGTTGGGGGTATGTCAGTGCCAAAGACGGAGCTCAATATGACGAAGGCTCAACAACGGTAACCCAAGTGCAAGGGCTCCGCGGCTGTCGCAATGCGGGAATTGCCGTTCCGGCGGAATCGATTGAACGCGCCAAGAAATACATCTATCAATGCAAGAACAATGACGGCGGCATCAGCTATTCCAGCAAGCAAATGGGGACGTCGCGACCGGCCATTACGGCTGCCGCACTGGCCGCTCTCTACAACGCTGGAGACTACGACGGCGAGCACGTTCCCGAGATGCTCACCTATTCACGCGAGAAACTACACAGCTTGACCGACGAAGCATCCGCCTTCGGTCACTGGCACTACACTTACCTTTACTACAGCCAGGTGGTTTACCGCCAAGGCGACGAGGAATGGAAGCCCTTTCGAGAACCCCTGTACAACCGCATCGTCAAAGAACAGGCGACAGATGGATCCTGGACTGGTCAAATTCATCCGGTTTACATTACTGCCTGCAATCTCATCATGCTCCAACTTGATCGGGGACTCTTACCGATCTACCAACGCTGATGTGTTCATGCTGACTGTTTGAAGCTGGCGGGTCGGCTTGCCAGCCGCATGTGCGGCTGATGGCTAACCGCGGCCGACACGAAAGTCGGACAACTCGATCGGGCTTTCCTGTCCCAACATGACATCTGCCAGGCAAACGGCGGTCCCGGGCGAAAGATGCAGACCGCTGCGAAAATGGCCCGAAGCGATAAACAGGTTTTCCTGCGATGGGACTTGCCCAATGTAGGGCAAGCCATCAAAGGAGCCAGGTCGCAAGCCCGCCCATGTTTTCTTTAGCTGTGCATTCCGCAAATCGGGAAACACCTCTTCTGCCCAATCACGGATCTGCTTTAGTCCCGCCTGTGTCGTTCGGCAATCGTAACCCACCTCCTCTTCCACGCTGCCTGCCAACAAATGGCCGTCGTCGCGGGGCACCAGATATCGATTGCCGTCATTCACGACCTGAGTAAAGGGCGGATGCTCCAGCTTGTAGAGCAGCATTTGCCCCCTGACCGGCATGATACCGTTGGCCAGTTGAAGTTGATCGAGCAGTTGCCGCGCCCAGGCACCTGAGCAGATGCAGAAGACGTCTGCCTGCCAGCGTTTGCCATCGGACGTGATCGCGGCCGTAACGCGCTGGCCAGCACGCTCCAAGCTTGCAATCTCGCAGTCTTCAAAAACATTCACGCCACCGCCTCGACAAGCCTCCATCAGTGCCTGCAAGTGCTGGGGATTGCGGAGCTGCCACTCGCTGGGCAGGTGCCACGCGGCCAGGAGTTCGGGAGTTGCTTGGGTCATGAGACGCGGCACTCTACGGCGGAGGAGTTCCAGATCCCATTGTTCAAAGTCGATACCGTGTTCTTGCCACCAAAGTTCGTTGGCCTTCAGGGTCGCGAACTCGGCCCTGGACCTCGCCAGATAGATGCCACCGCACCGTCTGAATCCGGTATCGATTCCCGTTTTGTCCCTCAGTTCTACAGCCCACTCGGAATGTAGCCTGTGGCTGAGTGAAGCAAGCTGCTCGTAGGGATGAACAACATTGCGAAGCGGTGCGGGGGGCAAGATTCCAGCCCCCGCCCAGGACGCGCCGCGGCCCGCCTGCCGGGCGTCCAATACGCTTACGGGCTGCCCCCGCTTGCATAATTCCCAAGCGATGGACAAGCCAACAACACCTGCACCAATGATCAGCGTATGCATGAGACGACGAAACTTATCAGCCAAAAACGGTGCGGAAAACACGACAGACTGTCGCGTAGGGACTATACACGCGGCAGGAATCCAAGCGTGTTATTTGAGCCATTTGCTAAAGAATCGGGAACCAGTCGGAAAATCCTCGATGTAAAATGGTGAGAAGCCCGTTTGGTCGCAGGCCCTCGCTTTAGCTGGCCACCTAGCCCCCAATTCCAGTGGCACCAGATTTATTCTTTTTTGATCACTTCGTTTTACTTGCGCACAGTTCCTGTTATCTTCATGAACCCTCAGGCCTTATCGAGTCGACGCCAGAGATAAACAACGACAAGACAGAACCGTAGCAACGGCCTGAGACCAGTCCTCGGCGTTTTTTGTCGTTGAAGTCGTTGCTGCTTTCCCATCCCGGTTGACCAGCAGACTGACGTTGAGGACTCCGCGGTGCGGGTGAGTATCCATGAGCGGGAGATGCAAGGGGCGTTATGCCAAAAGTCCAGACCTCGGAGAAGCTGATTGAATTGCTCGAGAAGAGCCAACTCGCCGAACCGAAGCGGATTGAAGAGGCTCTGCAGACGATTCGCAAAAAAATGGGTGGCAGCTTGCCCAGCGACCCCGAGCAGCTATCTGCGGAACTGCAAAAGCTAAAGCTGATCACACGCTGGCACAGCGACAAGCTCTTGCTAGGCAAGTACAAAGGCTTCTTCCTTGGTAAACACAAACTGCTCGGCCACATCGGAAGCGGCGGCATGAGCAGTGTTTACCTGGCGGAACACACCAAAATGCACGACCTGCGGGCTATCAAGGTATTGCCCCAGAGCAAGCTTGGGAAATCATCTTATCTGGCTCGCTTCCAGCAAGAAGCCAAAGCCATAGCCTCGTTGAATCATCCCAACATCGTGCGGGCTCATGACATTGATAATCAGGGTGATACGCATTACATCGTCATGGAGTACGTCGACGGCGACGATTTACAGACGATTGTCAAACAGCGAGGCCCGCTTCCCTTTGATAAAGTTGCGGATTACATCGCTCAGGTTGCTCGGGGCTTGCAGCATGCCCACGATGTGGGCTTGATCCATCGCGACGTGAAGCCGGCCAATGTGCTGATCAATTCCAAGGGCCAAGTCAAGCTTCTGGATCTGGGGCTTGCCCTGTTCGCCGAAGATGAAGACGCTTCTCTGACCATGGACTTCAATGACAAAGTTTTGGGAACCGCCGACTACCTGGCGCCCGAACAAGCCTTGAATAGCCACCGCGTCGACCGACGCGCCGATTTATATGGACTTGGCTGCACGATGTATTTTTTGCTCACCGGCCATCCACCTTTTCCAGATGGCACAATTGCGCAGCGGATTGCCAAGCATCAGAAAGAGATGCCCAAGGAAATCCGCAAGATCCGGCCTGAATGCCCGGGCGAGCTGGAGGGCATCTGTTGGAAGCTGCTACAGAAGGACCCCAAGTACCGCTATGCTTCTGCCGATCAGACTGCGGACGTGTTACAGGCTTGGCTAGCCAAATACCGTGAATCCAAGTTGGTTACCGCCGAATCCGCCAGCCGCAGCACCGTGGCTTTGGGCGAAGAACATGATTCCCGTGGACCATCCTCGGCCGCTCTCGGCAGCGCCGCCATGATGGATACTGTCAGCCACCAAAGCTCCGATACGGACGCTGGAAAGTCTGGCAGCTCGATCACTCACCTGTCCGCTTCCGACAGTGGCGTGCTGGTCAAGATCCGGAGCTCAGCCGATGAATCCGACATCAGCAGCACCGTCAATTTGGAGTCGGAGATCGCCCGTCGCAACCGCGCCCGCTCTGTGGCCAAAGCCAAGAACAGCGGATTGCTAAATCAGCAGCAACCCAAAGCCCCCGGCACCGGAGTCGCCGCTCATCCTTCCGCAGCGCAACGCCCCGCAGCTACCAGTCCCGTACCGGGCACCAGCCCAACTACCAAAGCTCTGTGGATCGCGGGACTGGTGATCATGTTCATTCTGGCAATGCTCTTGGGTGTACTGCTGGCGAAGTGGACCACTCCGGAGGCCAATCCACCCGCCTCGTCTGCCTTGCCGAGCCGGCATTCCAATCCGACCACATGGGAGTTGTGCTCCCATGTGCGGCTGCCTGCGCTAGGCTTCACCCATCAGCCAGGCGGACTCCGCGAGGCTCCGCCAGAGCTTGCGGAGAAAGCCTTAATGCAGTCCCCTAAAAGCCAACGAACTTGAGTACACGGGAGCCGAACGCTTCGCTAGAAAGCATGTCGTGGCTTAGAGCCCCCGCGAAAACCGAATAGAACCGCGGCTACGCCGACCGGCAGATGGTTTTCGGATAGGTTCTTAGCCGGAAAAACCGTTAGCTCTCCCAATCCCAGCCAGTCGGCATGAATCGAAAGCCAATCTCTGCGGTACTGAATTGCTTGCCAAGCTTGGCCGTAGCCGTGTTATGCGGCTTGTTGTGGGATTGTTCGGCTGTTCGGGCCGAGGTCACCGAGGAACAGCAGCAGCGTCTCCAGCAATTGGCGGATTCCATGCAACGGGCTGGAAAGCTGTATAGCGACCAGCAGTACGGGGAATGCGCCCGGGAAGTGCTTGACTTGCGGGACAAGCTGCAAAAGCTACTAGCGGATGCGATGCCGCAAGAGCCAGATTCCGACCTGCTCCGATCGGTAAAACCCATTTACGACCGCCTGGAACGCGCCTACGGCATGCTCGAGCTGCAAGGCGCCGAGCTACCGCCGCTGACTCCCTGGGCTGAATTGTCGGCAGCTGGGCAAAGTCGATCGTTGACGGAAAAGGCTTCCCGTCCGCTGGTACCGGGAGAAAGTCCTCAGATGACTGGCGACGCGTCTGACCAGGAATCAATCGCGTCGGACCAATCCAAGGACTCGCAAACGGGTGTGGCTTCGGGCCCCATCAGCTTTGCCCGGGATATTGCCCCGCTTCTGATCGAGAACTGCAACGGTTGCCATCTGGACGGACGCCGTGCTTCCGGGAATTTGCGGATGGATACTTATGAGCAAATGATGCGCGGTGGTGATAGCGGTGAGCTGATCGCCGGCCGCAACGCCACAAACAGCTTGTTGATCCAGAGGCTGAAAGGAGAAGCCGGCGAGCGGATGCCAGCCGGCGGCCGCCCTGCATTGTCGCCGGAGCAGATCACAACAATCTCCACCTGGATCCGGGAGGGCGCTACGTTTGACGGCGACGATCCATCAACCGAACTGCGCAGAGTCGTGCAAGAAAATTGGGCTGCAGCCGCAAGTCATGACGATCTGTTCCAGGAACGCAAGAGCCGAAGCTTGGCGGATTGGCAACGCGTATTGCCAGACAGCCAGCCTGCCTCGGCTGGTGGAAACGAGTTGTTTATTCTGGGGAACGTTTCCGAGCAGTCGCTGAACGGCTTGCTTACCTACGCAGAAGCCGCTTTGGGTCAGGCCAAGAAGCTGCTGGGGGCTCCCCAGCGAGCACCTCTGATCAAAGGCGGCATCAGCATATTTGTCCTGCAGACCAAGTACGATTACGGAGAATTTGGGAGGATGGTCGAGAATCGCGATCTACCTTCCGATTGGACGGGACACTGGTATGCTGGTCCGCTGGATGTTTATGCGGCCCTGCCCTTGGATGCCGAACTTTCCGAGAAGCAGGGGGAAGCCATCATGCTGCAGGTGTTGGTTGGTGCATACTTGGGTTCGTTTCGCGATGTTCCTTACTGGTTTTCCGAAGGTGTCGCCCGAAATGCCGTTTTGAGCACCTACCGCCGGGCAGACCCGCGAGTAAAGACATGGCAAGCGTCTCTGGCCGCAGCCTTTCAAAAGGTGGATTCCCCCAAGACACTCCTCGAAGATCGCCTGGACGAAGAATCCGCAGGGCTAGTCGGTATGGCTCTGACCGGCATCATGACCAATAGCACAAACCGCATGCGTTTCGAAAAGCTTCTAGCTCTACTCCGCGAGGGCAGATCCTTCAACGACGCATTGACCTTTGCCTACGCACCGCCAGAGACGCTGCTCAAGAATTGGCTCGGCAAGAAGTAGAATGCCCTGCGTCGACTTCACGTGCTTGCCGTCGCCGGCGCTGCGTCCGAGACTTTCTCTCTTGCGTCACGCTGAACTCGCCTATCGGTAGAGACTTTTCCCGCCTCTGACTGCAAACGGCGATTTTCTGTTTTCGGCGGCTGCTAAAGTTTTAGGGAACAAACCTTGTAACTCGAAACTTGCTTTAGAATACGAAGCATCTCAGAGGTTCGTCCCCCTTCATTTCGACCAACCGTCGACGGAGCAGCTTCCAATGGTTGACCGCGCAGAAAGCATGCTACGCTTCCAACTCACTCTTTGTCTTTGCTGTTTACCCTTGGGAGCCGTTGCCAACGATCCTTCGGCAACCGTCTTTGAACTGGCTGACGGCTTGGTATTGGAGAGGATTGCTGACGAATCCCTGATTCGCTGGCCGGTGGTTGCGGATTGGGACTCCCAAGGAAATCTGCTGGTAGTGGAATCCGGTGGTGTGGCTTGGCCAATCCAGCAGCATAACGAACAGCGACTGCATAAAGTGGTAAGACTGCACGATGACGACCAGGACGGCATTTTTGACCGTCGCGTCGTCGTTGCTGAAGACCTGCCCTTTGCCGAAGGCGTGCTGGCTGTGGACAGTCGTTTGCTCGTGGCGGCGCCGCCCAACATTTGGGAACTGGTAGATGGGGATGGGGATGGAATTTGCGAGCAGCGTCGCGTTTGGTTCGACGGGCCAACCATCACCAACTGCGCCAACGACCTGCATGGTCCTTATCTGGGCCGTGACTCCTGGATCTATTGGTGCAAGGGGGCATTCGCGGAGCAAACACACGAATTGACGGACGGCAGCATCCTGCGTGACCGTGCCGCCCATATCTTTCGCCGCCGACTGGAAGGCGGTGCCATCGAATCCTTGATTGCCGGCGGCATGGACAATCCCGTCGAATTGGCGATCACACCCGAAGGTGAGAAGTTCTTCACCAGCACTTTTCTGCAGCACCCAGGCGACGGCAAACGAGACGGCATTGGGCATGCCGTCTACGGATCCGTTTTTGGAAAAGACCATGATGTCATCGACGACTTGATCCGCACCGGCCCATTAATGCCCATCATGACGCACTTAGGACCAGCCGCACCAAGCGGACTGGCGGTGCTGGAAAATCCGAGTCAGCTCTTGGGGTCGCAACACGCAGCAAGTCGCATTCTGGTGTCCGCGCAATTCAATCTGCACAAGGTGACTGCTCACATTTTGAAAAATCCCCAGGACAAGGCGGATTTTCAAACGGAAGACATGGACCTTCTGTCGACGGACCAAGTGGATTTTCATCCCACGGATATTCTGGAAGATGCTGACGGCAGTCTTCTGGTAATTGATACAGGGGGCTGGTACGACCTCTGTTGTCCGACATCCCGAGTCGACCAGAAAGTAGCCGCTGGAGGAATTTTCCGCTTGCGAGCAGCCACGGCGTCCAGGCCTTCCGGCGAAAGCAATCGGTCGGGAGATGTGAACACTCAGGAAATTGAGGAGCTTCTCGCCAGTCTTAGCGACTCGCGAGCATGGCTCAGCCGAGCGTCCTACTTTGCCGTAAAACGCCTCGGGGAAAAGGCATTGCCTGCGCTGCAAAGAGCGATCGAGAACAGGCAAGCACCGCTAAAACAGCGTCTGGACTGCCTGTGGTGCCTATCTTGGATGGGTAATCAGTCCGCGCTGGATCTGGCAAATCAGACTCTGGCACAGGCGGCATCCGAGCTCTCTTCAACGCCAGCCTCCAATGCAGGCAAGGAGCAGGCTCGTACGTCCGCTTCTGCCACAGCTTCATTGGCCATGGCAGCGTGTCATATCGTTGGCTTGCACCGCTACCAGCCTGCGCAGAAATCGCTCGAGAAACTACTTGCCTGCCAACAGGCAGTTCTGCGTCGAGCAGCCGTGGAAGCCCTGGGTAGGATTGGAAAATCAGAATCCATTGCCCCGCTCATGCATTGCCTCGCGCAAGCCGAAGGCAGCCGAGCGCTGCAACACTCTTGCATCTATGCACTGGTGGAAATCGGTGATTCAGATGCGGTCGCCGCCTATCTCTCGGCAGACTCATACATTCAACGTTCGGCAGCATTGACGGTTCTCGACCAACTGAAGGATTCTCGATGGTTGACTTCCCAGACCGTGCTAGATGCCGCCTTCACCAAGGACGCCGCGCTCATTGACACCGCGGTCAATATTCTCCAGCACCATCCGGAATGGGCCGAGGCGGCTGCCGATCGTCTGCATGGTAATTGGCAAAATGCACAGGCTACCGATGGCGATGTCCGCTTGGATATTATCGGAGCATTCCGCGGGGAACTTCCCATGCAACACCGGGTCGCCGAATGGATGCAGGCTGCACCTGAAGGTCCGTCCAGCAGTTTGACATCGGCTCTCCGCCTGTGGAGCAAACGCGACTTGCCCGCTGCCTTTGTCGGACCACTCGCCAACTGGTTGCATACGGCCCCGGAAGAAACACTGGTTCTTATCGATTCCATGAGGCTAGACACCGCTTCCGCGCAACCGCTGATTCAACAGATCATTGAAAAAATTGCTTCATCTGCCGATCTCAAAGAGAAGATTAGATTGGCTCAAGTGCTCCCCGATGGTCAGGTTGTGAATGACGCCGAGTTGCTGGACGCCTTGATGGACCAGGGGGACTATGCCACGCTAGCCAGATTCAAGCTTTCCGCACGACAAGCAAGACGTTTGGCATCCATGATTGATACTGCGGATGCAACGGAATTGCCAGATTTGCTAAAAGCCATCAGCAAGGCTGGCGAGGACGAGCTCGACAAAGCGGTCGTCACACGTTTGTATGCCTTGCCAGTCGCCCGCACTCTGAACGAGGGAGCCTTGCAAAGCCTGTATCGAAATCGCGGGGCTGAACTGCAGAAGCTGGCCAAAGAAACCGATGCCGTCTTGCAGCTGGCACCCAAGAATGTACAAGCTGCCGTTCAGCAGGTGCTGGAATCGCTTCCGCAAGGCGATGCGGTTCGTGGCCTTCAAGTCTTTCGGTCACGACTTGCCAATTGCAGCGCATGCCATCAAATGGGTTACCTGGGTGGCAAAACCGGTCCAGAATTGACCCGGATCGGTAATACGCGGACGCGTGAAGCTTTGTTGGAGGCCATTCTGTATCCCAGCATTCGCATTGAACAGAGTTTCCGGCCGGTCAAGATTCTGACCACTGACGGGCAGATCATGAATGGCTTGGTGCTGACCAAGACGGCTGACAAGCTGGAACTGCAAACTGCGGCGGACAAGACAGAGAGTATCGACTTGTCGGATATCGAGTCGCAGCAACCCAGCGAAACCTCGATTATGCCGGCGGGCATGCTTGACATCCTCAGTCCCCAGCAGCTTGCCGATTTACTGGCATTGCTGGAATCGGCGAAATAACCAGTCGAACCATCGCATGTTGTGTGGACGTTGACCCGACAAGGCCATCGCAGGCTGGAAGCAGGGCTTTTTTTTCAGGTTGAACAAAGTTGACTACGGCAGGTCGGCGTCATGAGGTTTGAGCAGCCGCTCGCCGCACATATCGCAGAATGCGGCATCGGGCGAATGCCCTTCCCGCAGGCAATGCGGACAAGCCCTGGCAGTCAAATCGCGATGTCGGCTGAGCGCGGTTATTTCAGCAGACACAAAACCCGTCGGAACGATGATCAGGCTGTAGCCCAGCAGAATTAGCAGAGCCGAAATTATCTTTCCGACAATTGTTTGCGGCACGATGTCGCCGTAACCCACGGTGGTCATGGTGACGATGGCCCAGTACATGGCTTGCGGAATCGATGTAAATCGCGATTCAGGCTCGTTGTGCTCGATCTGGTACATCAGTGTTCCGCTGATCGTGACGGCTACCAGAACGACCGCGATGAACACAAAGATCTTATCGCGAGAGCGCCACACAGCATCCCGCAGGCTGTGTGCCTCGCGCAGCATCCTCATCATTTTCAGCACGCGAAACACGCGCAGCAGGCGAACACTGCGAACGATCATCAGAGATTGATATTCAACGCTGAAAAAGGCCAGGTACAGCGGCAGCCAGGCCAAGAGATCAATGATGCCAAAGAAGCTAAGGGCGTACTTGGCGGGCTTTTCCACACAGGCCAGACGTGCGAAGTATTCCGCAGTGAACAAGATGGTCAGAACCAATTCGACGCCGTGGATGATTTTGGGCCACGGCTCGTGCTGGAAATAGGCCACGGTTTCCAGGCTGACCGTGGTAATACTGAGCAGGATCGCGATCAGCAGGGCAATGTCGAACATCTGCCCGAGCCTCGTATCGGCTTCGAAGATGACGCGATAGAGCTGATTTCTCCAAGCCGCTCGGCTTGGGGATTCGCCTGCTTGCGGAGATGCGAGGTTTTTGGGCTTCGTGCCTGCCATTTCTGATCTTGCCCCTTATCACGCGAAAATCTCGTCGGCGCAGTCGCTGAACTACCTTGCAGGCTAGCGGCACCGCCGATCGAGCAGGTTCGCATTTTAATCTCAGTCTGCAATCGTTTTTTGGGCGGAGGCAATTTCGCTCCCATCTTCGCTGGGATCATCCCGCCTGGATGCCGAATGCTCGAATTCTAACGCCTCGGATTGGCAGACCTTGAAGCCTGTGCATAAATATGGGTGAGTAAGTTGGTCTCGCCATGGCCCAGGGCCACCGCTGTCCGGTCGCAGAATTGCGTTTCGCAGCCGCCCAAATCTGGCCTTTACGAACCTTGTTGTTGAAAGAGTTTTGCAAAATGAAGTATCTCAAATGGTTGACATTCGGACTGTTGGCCGTCGCGCCAGCCTTTTCGATGGCACAGCAGACGTTAAGTCGCCCAAAGCCTCAGGTGAGCACGACCACGGAAGGCCCCTTGAGCGGCCTTGACTTGGACAACGTGAGCAACGAGCTCTCACCGGGCGATGATTTCTACAGCTTCGTGAATGAAGGCTGGTTAAAAAACACCGAGATTCCCGCCGATCAGTCCAACTGGGGTTCTTTTTCGGTCATCGACGAAGAGGTCAAGAACAACATTCGCCAGATCATCGAAGAGGCAGCCGCATCCAATCCTCCGGAAGGATCCGATGCTCAAAAAGTGGGTGATTTTTTCAAGAGCTTAACCAACGTCGAATTACGCAATCAACTGGGTACTAAGCCCGTGGAGCCCTTGCTTCAGCAAATCGATGAAATCACCAACGCCGAGCAGATGGCACAGGCTGCTGCCCGCCTGGCAAGAATTGGTATTTTCGGTCCATTCGTCGGATTCATTCAGCCCGACTTAAAGAAGAGCAGCCAATATGCGGTGTACTTCAACCAGGCCGGCTTGACTCTGCCAGATCGCGACTACTACCTGCTGGACACGCCCGAGAAGCTTCAGGCCCGCGAAGATCTGAAAGTCTACATCGCGGACATGTTCAAGACCTTCGGCCAAGATGACCCGCAAGGCGCGGCCGAGCGGATCTACGAGTTGGAAAAAAGTCTGGCCGAGATCTTCTGGGATCGTGAAAAGAACCGCAATCCTTTGGCTACTTACAACTCAGTGCCCAGCGATAGCTTCGTCGCTACGCTGAATAACTTTTCGATGGGAACCTTCCTCAAGGATGTCGGACTGGATGCTCAAGACATGTACGTGGTGCGGCAGCCTGACTACTTCGAAAACCTGAACAAGCTGCTGGAAGAAGTGCCGCTTAGTACCTGGAAAGAGTTCTTTAAGTTCCAGGTCATTGACGCGTTTGCTGTAGATCTGTCCGAAGACATTGAAAAGAGGCACTTCGACTTCCACCAGACTGCCCTGAGCGGTGTACAAGAGCAGAAGCCACTATGGCGACGCGGTGTGGAAGGCTGCAATCAAGTTTTGGGTGAGGTGCTGGGGAAGCTCTATGTGGAGAAGCACTTTCCGCCTGAAGCCAAGCAGCGGATGGATGAATTGGTCGGCAATCTCAAGAAAGCCTTCGCGGCCCGCATTGTTCAGCTGGAATGGATGAGCCCGGTAACCAAGAAGGCAGCTCACGAAAAGCTATCGAAATTCACCACCAAGATCGGCTACCCCGATGAATGGAAAGACTATTCCAAGCTGGTCATCAAGGCCGACGATCTGGTGGGCAATTACATGCGAGCGGCCGAAGTTGAATACCAACGGCAGCTCGACAAGCTGGGCGGTCCTATCGATCGCAATGAATGGTTCATGACGCCGCAGACGATCAACGCCTACTACAATCCAACCATGAACGAGATTGTCTTTCCCGCGGCTATCCTGCAGCCTCCTTTCTTCAATCTCGAAGCCGATGACGCGGTCAATTATGGTGCCATCGGGGCGGTAATTGGCCATGAGCTAAGTCATGGCTTCGATGATAGCGGCAGTCGCTTTGACGGCGATGGCAATTTACGGAATTGGTGGTCGGAGGAAGACCGAACGGAATTTGAACAGCGGGCCGATGAGTTGGTCAGTCAATACGATGCTTTCGAGCCCTTTCCTGGCCTGCATGTCAAGGGTCGATTCACGCTGGGTGAGAACATCGGAGACCTAGGCGGTATGGCGGTGGCCCACGAGGCTTACAAGATTTCGCTGGATGGTAAGGAGGCTCCCGTTATCGATGGCCTGACAGGCGACCAGCGGTTCTTTTACGGCTGGGCGCAAATTTGGCGTCGACTGTATCGCGACGAAGAGCTTCGTCGTCGATTGGATACCGATCCTCACTCCCCCAGCAAGTATCGCTGCAATGGGATCCTGTCCAACATGGATGCTTTTTATGAAGCATTCGAAGTCAAGCCCGACGCCGAAATGTACATCGCCCCCGAGGATCGCGTGCGAATTTGGTAAGCCACTTCCCGTAGGGGATCGTACCGGCATGTTTCAACAACGGCCTTCGAAATACATCGAAGGCCGTTTTTCATTTCTCCGGGGATACCGGATAAAATCAGGGCACAGGTGGAAGTATCCCACCCACCCGGCCTCAGGCTGGGCGGAAGCTAAACGTCAAGCGGTGTTATTCGAAGACAGCTGGCCATCGGAGCAGGGGAGTTCGAGAAATGGCAAACTCCCGGGTACGAAGGCTCGTTTTCAGGTAAAATCTTTTCATGTTTCGATATCCCTGCCAACGCAATCAAGCTCGGCGGTCTGCCTCGATGCGGGCCGATTCTCGTCTGCTGCTGCCACCCGCTCAGCAAGTCAGCAGCCGCAGGGAGTTCCTTTCGCGCTGGGGAATGGGTCTGGGCGGCGTCGCGTTGTCGAGCATGCTCCATGCAGACATGCATGCTGCTGAAACGCGGCAGCAGGGCATCTTGGAGCGTCTTCACCATCCGGCCAAAGCTAAAAGCATCATATTTCTGTATATGGATGGTGGCCCTGGCCAGATGGATACGCTGGACCCCAAACCTGTCCTCCGCAGACTCCACGGGCAGCCGTTTCCTGTGAAGAAGGAACCCACGCAGTTTGATAACAATGGCACGACTTTTGGCTCACCTTGGGAATTTCGACAATACGGCCAGAGCGGAATCTGGATCAGTGACCTGTTTCCCAATTTGAGTCGACACGCGGACAAGCTGTGCGTCGTGCGATCGATGACCAGTAAGTTTTCGGAGCACACGAGCGCGAACTATTTTCTGCATACGGGGCTTGGCATCGTGGGACGGCCCAGCATGGGCGCTTGGGCGGTTTATGGGCTGGGAACGGAAGCCGACGATTTGCCCGGCTTCGTAGTGATCAACGGCGGCTTGACACCGCCCGGCGGCCTGGACAACTTTGCCAGTGGTTTTCTGCCAGCCTCATTTCAGGCATCGATTTTCTCTCCCCAGGGTTCAGCCCTGGCCAACTTGACTCCACCAACTGCGCTGAGTGAGAAGAGAGAAAACGACAAACGGGAACTATTGCAACAGTTCGACGATCGCTACTTGGAAAAGACGCAGAATGCGGACCCGATCGAGAGCGCCATCAGCAATTACGAACTCGCCTATCGAATGCAGACATCCGTTCCAGAGGCCAGCGATCTTCATTCCGAAACACAGGCGACTTTGGATTTGTATGGAGTTGACCACGAGTATCAACCGACCGCGATCTTTGCGCGAGAGTGCCTGTTAGCACGGCGACTGGTGGAACGCGGAGTGCGTTTTATCGAATTGACCTGTCCCGCCGTGAGTGGCGACCGCTGGGATCAACACAGCAAACTCAAACAGGGCCACGAGAATAACGCCCGAGCCGTGGATCAACCGATTGCGGCCCTGCTGGAGGATCTGGAGCAAAGAGGCTTGCTGGAGCAGACCTTAGTGGTTTGGACGGGCGAGTTTGGCAGGACACCCTTTGCCCAAGGTTCGGACGGCAGGGATCACAATCCATATGCGTTTTCGATGTGGATGTGCGGCGGAGGCGTTCGGCCCGGATCGGTATTCGGAGCTACCGACGAGTTTGGCTATAAAGTCGTGGAAGACCCGGTGGATATCCATGATTTACATGCCACCATGCTCCATCTGTTGGGCGTGGATCACGAGCGTCTCACGTTCCGATTCGGTGGTCGCGATCACCGTCTTACGGACGTGCATGGACGTGTCTTACGGGCGTTGCTAGCCTAAAAATGTCGCCCCGGTGACACATACGGGGATTTCTGCAAACTATGATTGCTCAAGCTTCTCATCCTCCTTCCTTAGTGAATTGCGACAACAGTGAGCGAGTCTCCTTCTCGAAGCGGTGTATTCAGCACGGGATCCGATGAAAGATTGGTCGCTTTTGGCGAAAGCATCAGCTTTGACCATCGTCTCTTCCGCCAGGATATTCGCGGCTCCATTGCTCACGCCAGAATGCTCTCCCAGCAGGGATTGTTGAGCGATCAGGAATTTCAGCAGATTCATGACACGCTGTCGGACATTCAGCAGGAGATCGAAAGGGGCGAGATGGAATTTCGCCCAGAGCTGGAAGACATCCACATGCACATCGAAAGTCGCCTGGTGGAACGGCTGGGAGATGTAGGTCGCAAACTGCACACCGCCCGCAGCCGCAATGATCAGGTTAATACGGATTTTCGACTGTGGATCCGCGAGGCTCTGGATCGGGTGGATTCACTCTTAAAGCAACTACAACGCGCATTTCTATCGCGCTGCGAAGCCGACTTCGATGTGATTCTTCCCGCGTATACGCATTTGCAGCGAGCTCAGCCCGTGCTGGCTTCCCACTACTGGCTAGCCTATATCGAGAAATTCCAGCGGGATCGAGATCGCGTTGCAGACTGCCGCAAACGGGTTAACGTCTGCGGACTGGGAACCGCCGCCTGTGCCGGGACCAGTCTGCCAATCGACCGTCAAGCTACCGCCCGCGAGCTAGGCTTCGAGGCTGTGGCCGCCAATAGTATTGATGTAAGCAGTGATCGAGACTTTGTGTTGGAATCCGCGTTTGTGTTGGCCATGATCGCGGAACATTTGAGCGGCTGGGCGGAAGAGTGGATTTTGTGGTCCACAGTGGAATTCAATTTCATAAGGCTGCCCCACCAATTCTGCACCGGTTCTTCCATCATGCCCCAGAAGATCAATCCGGACACCCTGGAGTTGACCCGAGGAAAAACCGCTCGAGTGGTGGGTAATCTGCATACATTGTTGGTACTCGTGAAGGGCCTGCCGTTGGCCTACAACCGCGATCTGCAAGAAGACAAACCACCTTTATTCGACTCGTTTGATACGGTCGAAGCCTGTTTGGGATTGGCCATACCGATTGTCACCCAGTCGCAGTTGCAGCGAGAATCCATTTCCAGCCGCCTGGACGCGGGCTACCTGGACGCCACCACCTTGATGGAATTTTTGATACGCCGAGGCATACCGCAGCGCACTGCGCACCATTTAGTTGGAAAGATCGTTGGATTCGCGCAGTCCCGCGGAATTCCACTCTCGAAGCTCACCGAAGAGGAGCTCAAAGCGTTCGACGAACGCCTGGATGAATCGCTATTAGATGTGTTAGGAGCGGAACAAGCCGTAAAGGCTTACCAGAGCTTCGGCTCCAGTCAGCCCGATCAAGTCCGCTCTCAAATCCTTCGCTGGAGCGAGCAATTACACTAGAGGGCACGGAAGCGCTACGGGGTCTCGCCGCGTGGAACGGAGGCGGCGGCGAATATTCAGCATGATTGATACTTCTATGTTCAGACGACTATTGCTCTGCGGCCTGATGATCGGCACTCCAGCCTGTGCCTGGTGCCAGGATCCTTTCGGCGGTGATGCTTTCGGAAATGCGGCGGCGGAAACCGGCGGGGATCCGTTCGGAAGTGGCCAGATCGACCCTTTCGCCACCGAAGCTGGCAATTCAGCCTTTGCGACTCCCGATAGCATGGCTCCTGGGGCGGATGCCAGTCTCCCAGACAGCGTTCCCTCGCCAACGGCCGCAGGTGCGGACGCATCCAAAACGGCACGCGAGACCGAGCTTGATCCCATCGTAAGACTGCTTCGACAGCGACCGCCAGAAACCCCCGAGCAAGTCGGCGATGGCCTGACTTGGTTAACACGCGTCCAACGCTGGGATGAAGTCGGCCGCTTGCTGGATCTAGTCGCCTCCAAAAACTGGCCCCTGCAATCCAAGGCTGAACTGGCGCGTCACGGGGGAACCGCCTTGTGGGTCCGCCTGAGAGGCGACGAAGCCGCCTTGAGCGAAAGTCAGAAGCAGCTTGTTGGTGAGATACTCCGCGCCCCATCACAACTGGCCAGGCAACCCGAGTGGATCGATCGCTGGATCGATCAACTGGGCAGCGAAAAGCCCTCCGAGCGGCGCCTTGCCCAATTTCGTCTTCAGGACGCGGGAAGCCAAGCCATCGAACGCCTGGTCTCTCGACTCTTGGACGGAGATCAAAAAGTAGATCCTGAGATGTTGGCTGGCACCGCTACGCTCTTTGACGAGTCCGGTATCGATGCGCTCCGCATGGCCTGCACGGTCCAGGATCCGCAACGCGCAGCCCGAGTTCTGCTGGCCATGGCCGGTCTTCCAGGCAAGCATTTTACAGCCGAGCTTGCGGCGGGCTTGGAAAGCACAGGCCTGACAGCCGAAGATCAACAGAAATTGGCCCAAAAACTAGAAGATAAATTCGGTGGTTTGCCAGGCCGTCAGGCCATCGACAAATATTTGGCGGAGCAACTTCAACGCAGACGGGAAAATTACTTCCACAGCCGGATGGAGTCGAGCCAGGTACCGCAATTGGTTTGGCAGGTAACCCCCGACGGCTCGCGGGTTGAAGCCATAGAGGCTTCGAAGAGCGAACGCGACCTCGAGTTGTTGGCCCAGCTGGCAAGCATGCGGATGCAAATGCGATCCGCGGATCGTGGACAGCTCATTGAAGATCTTTCGAGCGTTTTGCAACGAGACTACCAGCAAAGCCCCGATGAACTGCGTGCTGCTTCTCTCAAGCCGGTGGCGGATGCACTGGTAGGAGTTGGGGCCGCCGATTTGTGGCAACAGGTGTTTGAGCAAGCTACCAAATGGCAGATGCACGGCGCGGCCGTCCAGGCCATACAAGCCTTGGCTGAGAGCACGTCGTCTGACAATCCGCCGCTCAATTTCGTCAGCGATCTGCTTCATGACCCTCGCCCAGTCATTCGCTATGCGGCATTGGAGCTACTCAACCAATGGGATCCGGACCGTAATTACCGGGGCTCGGAGCAAGCGTTACGCACCGCTTTTGAAATGCGGAGCTTGGGTGCGGGTCCACATGCTTTGGTCATTGGTCAGCGGGCGGACTTGAGCCAAGCGGCCCAACAGCAAATTCAGCAGCTGACTTCGTCTGATGTAAGCGTAGCCCATTCCGCCAAATCCACATTGAAAGTCCTCAATGGCTGGAGCCCTGTGGAGATGATTTTGATCGTCGATCGCGTCACCGATCAGAGTCTATTTGAACTGTTGCAGAGGATCCGGAATTCGGCCAAGGGACGTTCGCTTCCCATCGCCGTACTGACCGATGAACTCTATTCGCACGAACGCCAATGGATCGCCCAGGACGGAGGGTCCTTTACGTCTGTTTTGTCGCGAAACCTGGAGCAAATGCAGCGGATTTACGACAATTTGCTGGGCCAACTCGACACGCACCCAATGACTACCGCGGAGCGCGCGAGGTTTGCCAAGATCGGGGCTCAGTTCCTGGCCCGAATCGCTGGGGACAGAACCCGCTATGCGTTTTACCCCATTCAAGATTACCGAACTCAGCTGATCAGTACTTCACTCGAATCAACAGCCGCGGAGAGAATTCAGATTCTGTCCAGTCTGGGAGACGCTGAGAGCCAATTGCGGCTGGTGGAATTGGCTGCCAATGATCAGCTTCCACAGGCAGAAAGAATTCTTGCGGCCAACGCCTTTGCTGATTCGGTCAAGCAATTTGGCAATCAGCTTGGCCAGCAGGGGATTGTGCAAAGCTATGCATGGTACAACGAGTATGGTCCCAAGGATCGAACTGCTGTTCGCGTTTTGGGACACGTGTTGGACGTGATCGAGGCCAATTCGGGCAAGCGTGAATGGCCGGAAAAGCTATAACCCATCGCAACGGGCCGTTTTTCACCGTCATGCATTGCTGTGGGTGTCGCATGCTGCGTTAATTGACCAAGCCCAATTGGCCACGCTGTGCCGCATTTTGGGATGGATTTACAAGCACGAGCGCCAGCGAGTGTGTGCTCGATGGCGGCCGAAACTCACTCGCTGGCGAGTCTTGCTTGTATGTTTGGGCGAGCCGCTCGAACAAAATTCTGCGCAGCGTTGCCCGATTGGGCAACACATGCTTGCATCAGCTTGCGGTGCCGCTTGAGTTGGTGACAATAGTAAGTGCTCAATATGTATCGCCGATGCCCTATTCTGTAGGTGGAATGCGCGCGTTGCCAAGCTCTTCGATGGATAGGCCCAAACAGCATGTCACGGTATGGATTTCAGCCTGCAGCTGACGAGTCGGGTTCTCCGCTCGAAGGCATTATTGGCTCCAGTCCGGCCATGATGGAGGTCTATGAGACGACGCGCCGAGTAGCTCGGAGCAATGCGTCCGTACTCTTGCTGGGTGAAACCGGTACCGGCAAAGAACTCATCGCGGGAGCAATTCACTACCTGAGCGACCGCAGCTCGGGCCCGTTCGTCAAAGTCAATTGCGGAGCTCTGAGCGAGAGTCTGCTGGAAAGTGAACTGTTTGGACACGTTCGCGGTGCGTTTACCAGTGCGGTCAGTAATCGCACGGGACGCTTCGAAGCAGCACACAGCGGCACCATCTTTCTGGATGAGATCAATAGCACCTCGCTGATTTTGCAAGTCAAGTTGCTGCGGGTATTGCAAGAGCGAGAATTTGAACGCGTAGGAGATACCACTACCATCACGGTGGACACACGCGTCATCGCTGCCAGCAACCGCGATCTTACCAAAGAAGTTCAAGAAGAGCGGTTTCGAGAAGATCTCTACTGGCGACTCAATGTCGTACCCATTCAGATTCCTCCTCTGCGAAAGCGGATCGAGGATATTCCTGACCTTGTGGCGCACTTTTTGAATTTTTACAGCGAGTCCAACAACCGCTTCGTGGTGCACATTCAGCCCGAAGCCCTGAAAGCGATGCAGGAATATCATTGGCCCGGAAACGTGCGAGAGCTGCAGAACTACGTAGAGCGGGCCGTGGTCATGGCCGCAGGCGATGAACTGACCGTCGAACTACTTCCCGATGTCGTCCGAGGAAAAAGCGGAAGCAACGGAACCGTCAGCGTGCGCGGGGTCGACTTGGACTCGCTCACCAAGGAGGTCGTGGAGCAGGGCGTTAGGTCGGCCGATGCGTCCAATTCCAGCATCCACCAATTTGTGGTGAGCAAGGTCGAAAAAGAGCTGATTAGTCATGTGCTGGCTAGCTGCAATTATGTGCAGACCAAGACCGCCGCCAGGCTCGGTATCAATCGCAACACTTTGCATAAGAAGTTGAAAGATTACGATTTGGAAGACTTGTCAGGCGAGGAACCGGAAGGAAATCTAACATAGCTGTCAAAGCCACCGCCTGTTCACCCAATTCACTCTGAGGATTTCTCATAAATCCCAGCCGAAGCCCAGCCTATCCGGGCGATATTGATGGAGGAGGGACTTTTCGTAGACCCTAGCGTCAAGGATCGCCCACCACGCAAGGATTAGAGCTAAAGCATGTTGAGGTCGGAATCGCACCTAACCACCAAAAGCTTCCGCAGTGTGCTGCAGAATGTGGTCTGGCTATTAGCTTGCCTGCTGCCGCCCGCGCAGTCCGGCGAAGCTTGCGTGCCGCAAAGAAAGACCCTGGGCGGTCCCGTTTATTGGACCGACTACATTGTTCATCGCGACTGGAGAGTTCAAAAACACACCGGCAGCGAGCTCTATCGATTGCTGGACCCATCGAATCGACGGATTCAATCTGGCAGTCTGACGGCCTGTTACACTGAGTTAGATCGCCGTAGGCGGCAGCGAGAAATCGCTCCTATGCCTACCCATGTTGTCATCGTGATGCACGGTCTGGCCGGGACTCGTAATCTGATGCGTCCCTTGTGCAAATACCTGGAAGAGCAGGGTGGTTACACGGTACTTAATGTGGGTTACGCATCAACCCAAGGCAGCATCCAGGATCAGGCATATGCTCTGGAGTCGATTCTGCGCAACCTGCAAGGTGTGGAAGAGGTCAGCTTCGTTTGCCACAGCATGTCGAATATCATCGTTCGCCACTTGCTGTATCGCTTACAGCATTGCCAGCACCCGCTGCCACTCAGTTTTCGCCGCATGGTGATGATTAGCCCACCCAACCAGGGCGCGGAATTAGCCGATCGTCCTTTTTGGGGCGCTTTGGGGCGAACGACACTCGGCGAAGTTGTTCAACAGTTGGCGCCGAACCAGGGTTGGTGTCAGTTGCAGCGAGAGCTTGCGGTGCCAGCCTTCGAATTTGGGATTTTGGCTGGAGGAAAAGGGAATTCGCGTGGCTATCTGGTCAGTCTACCCGGCGACGATGACGGAATTCTGACCTTGGAAACACACTTCCTGGAAGGACACAAGGACTACCAGCAGCTAGGCGGCCTGCACCAAATCATGCCTCGACTAGCCCCAACCAAAGCCGCGGTTCTCCGATTTCTAAATTGCGGCAGCTTTTGAGCTCGCTTCCCAAGCGTGTTCGGATCCAACTAAGCTCTACAAGGCAAGCCCGGGAAATACCGTCTGAGCCGGGACTTCCAAGAGCATGGAAGGGTCGACCCGCATGCCAGTGCCTGGCTTTCCACCGCAGGGGCATAAAGGGCGTTCAAAGGCGATTTCGCAAATGGTCGCCACCATGCGATCACTCGCCAAGTGCGGCTTCAAGTAGTGGGAGCGTCCTACTTCTGGCGTCATGTTCTGCTGAATCAGCTTGTGTTCATTCTCGCCCAGACGCGCAGCACAGATTCCCGTGTACCCCACCGCCTCTTGACCGCGGAATGACAAAGTGGGCCAACGTCTCAGGGTTGCATCGTTGGTGTTAAACGTTGTGTGTAGTTTCTCAACGGCTACCAGAGCACTTTCATAACGGTGCCCGGGGTATAAGTGGTCGCAATCCATGGCTCCCGAGATAATGGAAGCTCTCAAATTGGGGCGAACAGCTGCGTAGCCTTCCGAGAAATTACGACCATTTAGTTGTCCGCCACCCAGATAGTGCAGGCCGCAAATGACGGCAACTCCGCCAAAGCTATGGCCGCTCAAGGTCAAGGGCTGGGCCGTACTCATCAAGCTCGTCAACTTGGCGATGTAATATCCTTGATGTTCGGCATACACGTATTTGGTACGAATGTTTTCTCGTGCCAGCTTGACCGGACGGATAAGCGGTCTTTTGTAAACCATTTCGGCTGGCCAAGACCACATCACCATCAACTTTGGCCCCGGGCAGTCGGTGAGGCGATGATAGACTTTCCAGCAGGACTCGAGAGCTGCCTCGGCATCCAACGAATTGCCATGGGCGTAAAGAATGGTGGGAATATTGGCTTGCGCGGCGAGGAAGGATTCGAGTGATTCGGTGGTAAAGCGGCAGCGACTCGCGTCATAGCGACTGTAGCTCAGGCGGGCGAAACCTTCATCCAAGCCTTGGCATTTTGGAGCGCAGCGGGAGCTAATTACCCACAGCTCGGGCGGTGAGCAATCGCAGACGCCGCAGGCGACAGGGGATGGTCTGAGCTCTTCAGCAAATGCCAGACAACCAAGCACGCTTAGCAGCCATCCCACGACAATCATTTGCAGTTTCATTAGCGTAGGCGATCGTGACATAGGGTCACCTGTCAGGAATCTATTTCCATTCGATTTTGAAAGGTACACGCCAAAAGTGCGCGATGCGTCGCCAAGCAAGAAGCCTGACTACAAATTCCTCTCGAGGTACGGCCTGACAATCATATTGACTCAGCCTTCACCAACCTGCGTGGCCGCGAATTTCCGCAAATCCTAGCGAGTTGGTCGCAGTCTGCTCAGAAGTCGGCGACTGGCCAGCGATTTGCCAATTTGACTCAAGCTTTGGTCGACCGCTGCCGGCCCGCTTCATCGCCCGCTTTCGCCGCTATTCAGAAGATGTTTGCAAGAAGTCACGCAGCCCGCCGGAGCTAGGTCTCATCGACCGCCTCCTGGATGCGACGTACCAGATCCGCGCGACTCAAGGAAAAGGCAGCCAGAGGCTGCACGTCAATCCCCAGAAATTCACCCAGTTTGCAGGCCAAATCGACATCGCGGAGACCTTCATACTGGTTAATGGGAGACTCCTGCAAAAAGATAGACTCGCTTTCACGTTGCGGATTGGACTCGAAGCAGTCCCTCAAATCGTCCACCCACATCCTTGGTACACCGCGCGAATGGCAATACTCCAACGACCAAATGTCGTCTCCCGTGCATTCGCTCAGCAAGCTGAGCGCTTTCAGTCGGTCAAAAGGCACGCTGCTGCTCCGCTTGCGATTGCAATACACCAATTCTTCAGCGGCTCTCCAACTCGGCGACTCTGGCTACCAGATCATCAACCAAATCTCGCAGCTCAGCCATCTGCTGCTTCAGGGTTGCTAACTCCTCGGAGTTGGCGGCGGAAGCTGCTCCGGAAGCTGGACTGGAGCGTGGAGAACTGGCTGTCCAGGCCCCCGAATCGACTTGCTCGCGAATAGCTTGCAACTCATCGGCTTCATACAGGTTATGGGTGTACATCTGCCCACGGCCTGGAGGAGTAAGTGCAATCACCAGCTTTTTGTCTTCCAGCGCACGCAGTATTCCCTGCAGAGCATTCAGATCCGCAATCGGCTCAAAGCGGCTGGCCCGACTACGCAGATCGCCGACCGACTGCTCACCGCGCAACAGCAATTCGGTCATCACGCCTGCCTCGACTCCCTTGACACCCATGTAGTCGTACCCGTAGTGACGATACTTGGGGACACGACCGCCTCCATGAACTTCGGCAACGATGCCTCGTTCCCGCATCGCGATCAACTCATCCTCCACAGCTTCCGGCGTGAGATTCATGACGGGAGCGCGATTGCTCTTTTGATTACAGCCGGTCACCAAACCGTTCAGTGACATTGGGTAGGAGTCCGGCGTGGTTAGAGCCTTCTAAATAAGTACGCCCAGAATCCTGCGTTGAATGGCATTCAAGGGCT
>JANSWS010000701.1 GCA_024743355.1 bacterium | reverse complement strand
CTTTTCACCATTCACTCTTCTAACTTCAAAGTTCTTGCCAAAGGAAGTTTGAATAGTGAGGGGTGAAGTGTGAAAAGCGGAGGTCAGTGCCTCCTTTCACCATTCACTCTTCTAACTTCAAAGTTCTTGCCAAAGGAAGTTTGAATAGTGAGGGGTGAAGTGTGAAAAGCGGAGGTCAGTTCCTCCTTTCACCATTCACTCTTCTAACTTCAAACTTCCAGACGCCTTAGGCTCCTAAGATGTAGACCCAAACGGCAGTTCAAGCAGTGTTGGTTTGCGACGGATCGACGAGGTAACAGCTCAGATGTGACACATTGTGAAGATGTAATCCAAGCCTGCAGTCGATTCGTCAGAAACGCTGGTGGGAGTCGAACCCACTTCGACCGGGTTGCAGCCGGTTGCCTTGCCATCTGGCTCCAGCGTTTTAGGAAGTTTGAAGAGTGAAGGGTGAAGTTTGAAAATATCTCCGATAAACTGCTGCTATGAAGAGCGATCTACCTGACCGAACGTTCGCGTTTGCGGAACGAATTGTGAAGCTTTGTCTGGTGCTTGAACAAAACGGACGAGTTTCAGCCACGCTTGCGAACCAGTTACTGCGTTCCGGGACTTCCATCGGCGCGAACGTCGAGGAAGGGCAAGCGAGCCAGAGCAAGGCGGACTTTGTCAGCAAGTATTCAATTGCCTGCAAGGAAGCTCGTGAAACCCACTACTGGCTTCGCCTTCTCGCTTCAACCGAACTTGTCGCTGCCGATCGGCTCATACCGCTTACAGAAGAGGCCAACGAACTGATCGCGATTCTCACGACGATCATCAAGAAGTCCCGCTCCTGATTTCACACTTCTAACTTCACTCTTCAAACTTCCAAAGTTCTCGCCAGGAATTGAACCTGATCTACGACCTTCGCGCCATCGCGGAGCGATCCTCAGGATCGACGTCGTGTGCTGTCCGGCACACTCCAAGGACGGGTAGGAAGTGTGAAGTTAGAGAGGTGAAGTGTGAAGTTGGTTCGCGCGCTAGCGTCATTCAGAAGCTTGCGAGTTTCGCACTAACTCGCGGAACGCAGGACGCACCGACTTGTGTAGGAAGCGTGCAAACGAGCCATCGAGTTTGCGGATCACGATCAGTTCGACGACATCGGCAAAGTCTCGGTGCATTCGACGAGGGTTATGCATGCCCCATGCCAACTTCATTTCGATTAAACGGGACAAGCGAACAACCGAGAGTCCCTCGAGTTCCTCAACGTTCAGCTCGCCTGCGGGGGTAGCAATCGTGACTTCGGAATCTCTCCCAGCCTTGGTGCCAGCAGTCAAAAACTGAACGACGAAACCGCTATCGCTCGTAAATTCAACGCGGACCGGATCCCACATGAAGCCGTTCTCCTCCAACAAAGACTTCACGCGATCTGCATCTTCTTGCCGAATGATGAGATCAACATCGACCGTATTGCGCTGATAACCGTGCAGGCAAACAGCTATGCCACCGCAGACGCCGTAGGGAATATCCGCGTTGATTAACAGTTCGTGGCATCGTTGAGCGACTTGCCAGAGGGATTCGTTACCCAGCATTTGATAGGCTTTGGCAGCAGTTACCATGGTGCACCTCCAAGACTATTCTAACCAACCTTTGACGAATCAGAAACGCGAACCCGGCGACATTCGCCACCGGATTCGCGAGACGTAAAAGGCATGCCAGAAGCATTCAACGAAGTGTGAAACTCGGCAGCAGCCCGACCAGGATTCGAACTCGGAACTTCCGGTTAGAAGCCGGAGATGATTTCCGTTTCACCATCGAGCCGGAGTTAGGCTGTAGGTGTTTAGGCCGTAGGCTGTTAGGAAGAAGAAAGACGCAATTGTCTTTCACCTAAATCGCTACAGCTAAACGCCTACCAAGTAGCCCCGGAATTCGGAAGGCGATTACCTGCGATTCCTCGATATGT
>JANSWS010000098.1 GCA_024743355.1 bacterium | reverse complement strand
GAGAACGGAGAAAACAGAGTAAGCAAACCGCTCTGTTTTCTCGGTTTTCTCCTGTTCCATCAACTAGCCTGCTGACAAGCTGTCTATGGAACAACTCGCAGACGCCAGCTTGCAATGTATTCTTTCCCAGCCGAACTTGTGTGGTACAACGAGCCACTCCTGGGAGAGTCGGATCACGACTGGTCGGGACGGCCGGTGAGGGGTCGCGAGACTGTCGAAAAGTCCCCTCTCCGCTCGCTTTACTCGCGACTCTCCCCAGGGAGAGTAAGTAAACCATTGCCTTACAACGACTTAAAAACTGCACGACCTCCAAGCGGGAGAGTAACTTGGATTTAGCGCAACATCAAAACGCGCTTCGTGCTGGTATTTTCGGGCGAGCCGCTCGATACAAATGCTGCACAGCGTTGCCTTCAGCGGCGAGCCGCAAATTGCAGCCGGATGATGCTTACCTTTCAACTCTGCTGCTCCCTGCGCTTCCATTACAAGATCAGAGCACAAATAGCGTGTAACATGGTGCATGGATGCATGAGGTGCGAAAGTGGGAAGCGGGGTACCTTTGTGAAGCATGAAACCAAGTTCAAAGGTCAAAAAACCTATGGCAACTTCAATCGGACGTCGCCTTTTCGTCACCGGTCTAGCCGGACTTCCCTGGCTTGGCAGCTTGAGCGGCTTTCGATTGTGCATGGCGTCGTCGCCCGCAAGTGTCATCGTGGACTCGCCGCAAGCGGGTGAAGATCTATTCCGCTATATTCGGCGCATCGCGGGTAAGTTCGATTCCGATCTCTATCGGCGACTCTTAGGCGCGTGCAACGAATTTAAAGAAGGCGACCAGGCCCAAGCACTTGCCGCAGCCGACGATGCTTCGCGAGAAAATGCGCGGCTGCTGCTACGCCGAACTCGATTGAGGGATTTTAGCGAGCATCCGATATTCGAAGATCCTGTCGTCGCTTACGGTCAGTCGGCAGTTGAGGAGGAAACGCAGACGCAGTTGGCGGATTGGACCTTCGGAGAGCTGGTCGCGTTTCTGCTGGACTCCAGCCAGGAACAAATCCAAGGCATCATGCCAGGACTGAGTAGCGATGCCATCGCCTGCGTCGTGAAGCTGATGAGCAATGCCGAGTTGGTTGAAGTGGGGGCCAAGATCTTCAACCCGCTTCCCGGTTCGAGGATTGGCGCTGCGGGTTATCTGAGTGCCCGTATCCAGCCCAACTCGCCGACCGACAATGTGCAGGACATTCAATGGCAGGTTTTTAATGGATGGTCGTTCGCGGTGGGCGATGCCTTGCTGGGAACCAATCCGGTTTCCAGCGAAATCGATTCGGTTGCCGCGATCGAAATGGCATTGGCCGACCTCGTGCAGACATTTGAGCTGCAAGACATTTTGCCGCACTGCGTGCTGGCGCATATCGACGTTCAAGCGGAAGTTGAGAAGCAATCTCCTGGCTCGACGCAACTCTGGTTTCAAAGTCTGGCGGGAGTCGAAGACGCTAATACTACGTTTGACATCAGCGTTGCCAAAATGGTCGAGCATGCGAGAACTCGCAGCGGAAGATACGGACTGTACTTTGAGACCGGTCAGGGTGCCGATCAGACGAATGGCCATGGCAAGGGCTTTGACATGGTCATTCACGAGTCTCGCAAATATGGATTTGCACGCGGTTTGAAACGCGAAGTCGCTGCCGCGCAAGCTGCTGCTGGTGCCCAATACATGCCTTGGGTGCACTTGAATGATGTGGCTGGATTCATTGGGCCAGAAGTCTTTCGAAGTAGAGAGCAATTGGTGCGATGCTGCTTGGAAGACATTGTGATGGGGAAGTTGCATGGTCTGACGATTGGGCTGGATATTTGCTCGACGCTGCACATGGACGTGGACTTGGATGATTTGGATTGGTGCATCGATCAAATCATGCCCGCGGCGCCCGCGTACCTAATGGCGCTGCCCACCAAGAACGATCCAATGCTTGGCTACCTGACGACTTCCTTTCAGGACCACGTGCGGGTTCGGCAGCGATTCGGACTGAAAGTCAACGACAGCATGTGGGATTTCTTCAAGTCCCTCGGCGTGATCGACGAAGCTGGCCAACCCACACAACACTTTGGGCAACCCACGTGGGTCTATCTCCAATATTGCCGCAGGAAAGGCGATACCAGATCGGATACCGAGATTCTGGCGGAAGGAAAACGAGTGATAGCTCAGGTCCGCGGTCGTGGCGTGCCGATCGCTGAAGGCTTCGGTGAGAACCCTTGGGATCTGGAGCCGGAACTAGACCGAAGTCTGCGTAACTTGTATCAAGACTCGAAGCGTTGCATTTGGGCCGAGTTGCCAGATGAGTTCACAGCGACTTTGTCCGACGCGATGGTCTTGTCCACCACCTCCAAAGATCGGCAGGACTACATTTTGCATCCGCCTTCCGGAGAGAAGCTCGACGCGGCGGCCGTGGCGCAACTTCAGCAACTAGCTCAAGAGCAGGCGGGCACCATCGATGTGCAGGTTGTCATCAGTGACGGATTGAATGCTTTGGCCCTGACTGACGAAAATCACTTGACTCCCTTCTTGGCGGCGTTGCGGGCGCAGTTGTTATCGGAAGGATTGGCTGTTTCATCGCGTGATGTGCTCGTGCGGTCTGGCCGCGTTCGAGCCGGATACCGCATTGGAGAGTCGCTCTACGGTAGCTTGGAAGATCGACGATCCAAACGGGCGATCGTACATGTCATTGGCGAGCGGCCCGGATCGGGGCACCATGCTTTCTCTGTCTATATCACGGCCCCGACCGTTGAGACTTGGGCGAACTCGGGTGCGGTCGATCACAACATTACCAAGGTTGTTTCCGGTGTCGCTGATACCGCTCTCGCACCCAGCGAAGCAGCTGAAAAGACGGTACGGATACTAATGGCGATGCTGGCTGAGTAGTCGGCTCTCTCAAAAAGAGCCACTTTTCAGAGTTGGCCGCTCCGCTCGTAAGGGACTCCCCCCGCCGCGATGTTGCCGCGCAGGTCCTCGCAAACCCAGAATTCGTCCAGCCGGAATCGTGGCGTACTGTCGCGGATGACGTACCGCGGCACCGATCCGTAAAAGGAGGCCCAGGCAGCAAATGTCGTCTTCGTTGACAACATCCAATCACAAGCGGCCAGGGCATAAAGATCCAGGATGGCTTCCCCCGGTCCCATTACGTGCGGGACAGCGCTGAAGTCCTCGGAGCGGAGCGATTCATCCGAACAAATCAGAAACAGCGGGGATGGTCCGCTGAACAGCCGCAGGAAGCGCTTCATGTGAGCCAGGTAAACATCGTTGGAAAAGAACCAGCGGCCCGATTCAAATTCTCGATAATCGCCGCGACGAATGTGAACGCCGACCAGAGTGTGGTCGCGAGAGCGCAGGTCCGTTACAAAGTCTCGTATTCTGTTTGCATAGGGTTCAGCTGGAGCAAGATACTTGCGGACAACGTCCGCGTGCTTCTTTACAAGATCCAAGGCATAGAAGAAATGACCGTAGATAAGCAGAATCAAGTCGTCGGCGTGGCGACAAATCTGTTCCTGTTGTTCGAGATGCACTCGCTGCGAGAATCTTCGCGCGTCGGCCACTCCAATCGGCTTTCCCAAGTCGCGAGAGAATCGCTTCAGCTGTTCACCATCGGGTACCTTCGTTGTTTCGATGTAGCGAATAAATTCCTGCCAAGCTGCTGGGAATTCCGTCCCGCTTAAGGAGGTTGGGAAGCGGAGCCAGGGGTCTTGGGACGGAGCGTCGAAGAGATGTTCGTATCCCTGCAAGCACATGTTGACGGACCATGTATTAAATTCGTGGGCGAAAGCCACGCTGTGCGCTACACGCTGCAGGCGATTGCACAATTGCCATTGTCGGAATTCGGGGATGATCATGTCGGAAGTGGTCTTGGATGTGGTCGCCTGCGGTCGTCTTCGTTGGCGGGACGGTTGAGCTACATTATGTCGACGCATGGGACATGGGCAAGAATTTGGAGACCGGTGGATTGCTCGCCAAAATTTGGGAGAAGATTCGACAATTCTTGTTGATCGCCATGAAACGACTTGCGGCTTGAAGAAGAATTGGCGGCGTTTCATTACGCTGCGAATCTTTGAGGGAGGGCGATTATTGGTTGGGACGCTGGTTGCGATAGTGGAGTCGGGCGCGGGTCATACGCTCCCGCAGTCCGCCCTGTTCAATGAACTCCTTCTCCAACGTCTTCAATTGCTGGTCAATCAGAAAATTCGCTTGGTGAATCAGACAGACCGCGATGTTTGCGACCACCTCCGGTGGACGTGTTTCCACAAACGTGCGGTAAAGCTCAAAGGTTTGCGGTGTCTTTCTCCCAAGGTCCCTCACGTAGCGGGCTTCCTTGGAATCCTTGCCCCAAAGTGGCAAGTCGCGGACGCGTAAAAAGTCCAGATAGTCACGCAAAAGTTCTTCGAGACTCGCTCTGGCGACGTTGGTGAGTTTGATTTCCATTTCCTTGGATGTCGTGCCCGCTTTGCTACCTTCCAGGATGTTCTGCTTGCCCGATCGCGCCGATTGGATCATTTGGTCGATAGTCCGGTCGCCTCGCGCAAAGTATTTATTGGCGAATCGAAACGTGATGTCGTAAACGACCTCGGCTTTTTGGAACGACAACAGCGTCTGATAATCGCCGCGTGGTGGAATAATGGAACCCTGGATCGCATGGGAATTATGGGATTGATAGGAATCATATTTGCCCGGCTTTGATTGACCTGACTGGCTATCATTCTTCCTAGTCATCGCATCATTCCCTTCGTTTCTTGTACAGCAACGTCCCGATTCTACCGAGCAATTTGGCGCTATCGGCGTCCAGCGTCTCGATTTCGTCCACGATCTCCTGTGGACTGCGATGGACGACTTGCTCGCCGCCGTTGGGGTTCTACGCCGAAAGTTAGCCCACGACGATGGCTTGAACGGTCCTCAAACGTCCCTTGTTGACTCAGAAGCATCAGGGGCAGAAACGAAAAAACCCCGGTGTTTCCCCAGGGTTTGACGTGATTTGTCAGCTCCTGTCCGAAGCTGGTTTTTCCCAAAGAGTGGGCGATGCAGGAGTGGAACACCCCAGGAATACATTGGAAAAATTGAGCCCGACGGTCCGGTGGTTCTACGGGTGGTTCTATCAGGCTCTATCGGCGACGATCCCCAGCAAATAGCGGATGCGGTACGGGAGCGAATGGAATCCATTATCCGAGAACTCGAGTCCAAGGCCGAATGTAAAAATGGGTAGGGACCAAACGCAAGCAAGTGTGTTCTGACGTTCGCTACCTTCGGGGTCTGTTGATCGGCAATACCAAGTTGGAAGGACCCGCTTGGGTCCTTCCTAGCGGTTCTCAATGGGGGACCCCTACGGGAACAATCGACATGCAAGACACACTTGCTTTGGGTGTGCTTCCGCCAAGGCCAAGATTCCGCAATATTGGCGACAGTCGGCTAGGGAATCGCGACCCGAAAAGCGAAAGTCTGATCGTCTGCCGGCTTTTTGGTATTCAGACAAGCGATCTTTCAGACGGATCGAGGACATGGAGCTACAAGAGCTCATCGGGACTTGGCTACCGAAAGCCGAGCGATGGATTGAATCCGAGCGTACTAAGGCCATTCGCTGCTTGGTTGTCTACAGCGCGAGAACCGGCCCTTCCAATCCGTGGCGAGATCTTCCCGCGTACATTCAGCGAATATTTGAGCGCGGTCGGCGATCTTGTGAACGCCTCAATGGTCAAACCTGGGTTGTCGCCTTCAGGGGCGAGTTAACTGGATGGCGCGAGTTCTTCGATCTTGCGGACTATTGCCTGCGTGGCCATTTGCAATATCCAGGGGCTGAGATTCTCGATACTCCGATTGCAAATCTTGCGTTACTGATCGTTCGGCTTTTGAACGATGAAAGCGCGGGGTTTGGTGGCAGGCTGCAGGGCGGGCAGTGGATGAATCTTGATCCACGATTCGGGCTGCGAATCAATGGAATGCCTGCCGATGGTAGTAGGATGCGTTTTCCTATCTCTGGCCATCACATGCCGGGATTGCAGGATTCGGCGGATAACTACGGCGCATTCGCGGAACTGTCCGATCTGCGAATAGCTTCAGTAGCGGCCATTCGATGGTACGAAAGCTTGAGGGCTCGAGATTCTAGTGCCGGCTGGACTGTAGACCTGAGAGACCAGACAGAGGAAAAAATCGCGAGTTTCGGGGAGGGGGGAGGGGGTACGCGCGGAGTAAACCCGCCAGCCGTAGGGAGTGAATGCGGGCACGGCGAGCCGGACTTTGACGCAGTTGAGTCTGTGCTACGTGGGCTCTTGCTCGCACTATTTCAGAGGTTGCGAAAAACCAAGCATTTTGTGGCGTTCGATACGCTTGCTGATGAAGTTGCGGGGTGGCGTAAGCTACCGCCAAAGGATCGGGCAATCGTAGGAGCTTTGAAACGGTTGAAAGATGCAATCGGCGAATTTGATTTCGATCTCGAAATCCATTCATCGGACCGCCGAGCGAAGCTAGTTTTTCTGCGCACAAACTAGGTGCGGTAGCCCAAGACTGGCGGACACCAGCTTTTTGGATTATGCAGCACAATTGGCCGCGTAAGACTCTTCGAACTGGTTAGGTGTTTGGTAATTCAGTGCCTGGTGGATTCGGTTTGAATTGTAAAAGACTTCGATGTACTTGAAGACGCTGCGGCGAGCCTCCTCGATATTCTCGAACGTTTCAAATTTGGTCCATTCATGCTTGAGCGACCAGAAGAATCGTTCGGCTACTGCGTTGTCGTAACAGCATCCAGTGCGACTCATGGAGCAGGTGATACCGGTGGTTGTGAGTATTTCCTGAAAGGCGTCACTGGTGTATTGGCATCCGCGGTCACTATGATGCATCAGGCTATCGGTTTGTGGCCGCCGAATCTCAATGGCATTCTTCATAGCTTCGGTAACCAACGGCGTTGTCAATCGATCACTCATCGACCAACCGACAACTTTGCGACTGAACAGGTCGATGACAACGGCGAGGTAAACCCAACCGGCCAGCGTCGGCAAGTAGGTGATGTCAGCGACCCACTTCTTGTTGGGCGCGGTGGATTCGAATTGTTGTCCGAGCAGATTCGGAGCTGGCTTGCTGTCCGGATCGCGGACAGTGGTAGCCGGCCGAAACTTCTTGGAAACGCGGCTTTTTAGGCCCATTTCCCGCATTGCCTTGGCAACGGTGTTTCGACAGGCCGTCTCCAACTGATCATCAGATTCAAGTTGCTGAGCGATCTTGTAGCTGCCGTAAATACTGTTGGACTGCTCGTATACCTTTCGAACATCTGCCTTGATGGCTTCGGTCCGCTGAGCACGCAGGCCCGGTTTGGCATGGAGCCATTTGTAGAATCCACTGCTGCTAACATCAAAAACGCGGCACATGACACTAACCGGAAAGGAGTCGCGATGTTCATTGATCCAGGCGAACTTCATTCTGACTCCTTCGCGAAGTACGCCGTTGCTTTTTTTAATATTTCCCTTTCCATCTCCGCTTCTCGCAACTGCTTACGAAGGCGTTTGACTTCGGACTGAAGCTGCTCCAACGATGCATTAGGGCCTGTCGGTTCTGGTTCAGGAGCGTATTTGTCGTACCACTTTCGGAAGGTCGTATACGCTACGCCAACAGCATTGGCAGCTGCAGAATACGAATAGCCCTCCACTACAACAAGATTGACAGCATCCCGCTTAAATTGCTCGCTGAATCGCCGCTGTGTGCTCTTTCGATCGCTTGACATTGGTGTCCTCCAACACGGATTCTATGGATTCCGCTGGTGTCCACCAGTCTTGGGCTACCGCAGGGCACAAATAAAGGCACAAGGTTTGTGCCCTGGTTCGTGTTGAGTTCTCGGTACGATGCCTTCGTCATTAACCGGAGGCACTTCATGCAACTTGAATTACCCAACGAACGCGAAGTCAATCAGGCCATCGCGGAACGAGCACGAGAGCTGCGAGCTCTGCGTTCTATCGCTCGAGCACTTGAGCGATATCGGCGCGAATCGCAGGGCGCAGCGGAAACCCGCAAGCGTATCATGCGGGGGGCTGAACCATGCAAGAGCTAGGCGGCGGCGATCTCGATAGGCTCGCGGATCTAATCGCCGAGCGGCTTTCCGAGCGGCTAAATCTGCCGGCCCACAACCAGCCTAAGCTAGTCGATGCGTATGGGCTGGCTGATGCCATCGGGCTATCGGTCCCTAGCATTCATCGGGCGGTAGCAGCGGGGACGATCCCGAGCATTCGAGCGGGCGGGCGTCGGTTGTACTGCGTCCCCGAGGTAATCGAGGCGATGCGAGCGGCCGGCCCTAATTTGACGCGACCCGATACGACGCGAGCCCAGCGGGCATAGCTCGCGGGGCTCGGTCCTACGATTTCATGCGGCCCCAAGTTTGGCGACAGCGGGGCGGCGTTCCAATTCACCACAAATCGGAATTAATCCAATGGTAACGAATACCAAGCGGGGCGTCAGTTCGGCTGGAATGCCGAAATCTCGAGCAAGCGAGCATTCGCCTATCCCCCCCTGCAATTGTTCGCGATGCCAAGAGTTGACACGGCAGGCCAATGAGCGGAGAGCGGAGCTATTCGCATTATTGGCCCAACTAGAGGGGGCGAAGAATGCAGGCTGATTATCCGGACAGGCCGGCGTATTTTGCCCAGCGATTTATCCGGCTGATGGTTAAGAGTGCGGCGGCGCAGCACATTGGAACTGATGCCTTCGCATTGCTCTCGGTGGTTGCGACTACCGAAGATGCGAGGCGATACGCGGGACCGGTCGCGTATTACAACGAGCAACTAATGGCCCTAGTGGGTTTTGGATCAAAGAAGCGGCTAGTGGCGGCTCGACGACGGGCAATTCACGCAGGCTGGTTGAGCTATCGCCCAGGCGGCAAGGGAATTGCCGGCTTGTACTACGTGAAGATTCCCCAGGAGCTCACGACGATCCCCGACGGTCCTAGCGATGAATCGGGCGAGATTCGCCGTTCCGTATCGGAACGCAAAGCGGAACGAGAAATAGATCAAAAAACCATTTCCCGTTTCGATTCGGAACCCAAGCGTACCCCAAAGCGGAACGGCAAGGGCGCTCCTTACAAACCTAGTCCTATCCCTATCCCTAAAGAATCCGCAAATGCGTATTTGCGGGAGTTCGCCGAGTTATGGAGTCTGATACCCAAAAAGCGAGACAAACAGGCGGCCCTCAAGGCTTACCGGTCCGCGCGGCGATGCTATACGGCCGAGCATATTCGGGAACTGGCCGAGGCATACTACTCCCAATCCGTAGACCCGCAATTCTTGAAGTATCCCGCGAGCTTTCTTCGAAAATGTCTCGACGACGATCCAAGCGAGTGGCAGGAATCCGCGAGCCGGCCAGAGCTTAGACCATTTGAGAGGGCTCGCGTATGAAGCCAGAACTACCGGCAGAGCATTACGCGGAAGCCGAACAACTCGAGCGTGCGCTATTCGGGGCTTGCATCCTATCGCCTTCCGCAATCGACCAAGTAGCCGAACTTGTCGGCCCATTATGCTTCCACGATACCGAGGGGCTCGGGGCGGCGTTTGGTTTGCTTCAGGATCTTCACGCGGCGGGAAAGCCGGTGAGCGATCCAACCCTACTAGTCAGAGAACTGAGGACGGCGGGCTTACTTGAGCTTATCGGGGGTGCGGGTTTCATTGCCAAAGCAGCGAACCAGGCCCTAGCCCATAATGCCCTATGGTACGCGGCCCAGGTTCGAGAACTCTGGCAACAAAGGGAGCTCTACGAGGCGTACACTCGCGGAGCGCTCGAGTTAGCCCGGGGCAAAGACCGGGCGGCGGAAGTGGCGAGCCGGACCGAAGCGGCGATCCAAGCGGCCCAGCATGATGCGGTAGGCGAGCTACAAACGCTTGATGATATGTTGGGTGATGCCTTGGCTGATCTCGCAAAAGCACGCGAACGGGGCCAATCACTCGGGCTACCGACGGGGCTCGAGATTCTGGACCGGGAAACGGGCGGATTCTTTGCGGGCGAGCTTACGATACTCGCGGCGCGGCCCAGCATAGGCAAGACCGCCCTTGCCATCGAGCTTGCTGCCCGAGTGGCAGAACCGAAAGAGGGCAAGCCGGCAAAGCGCGTTCTGATGGTCAGTCTGGAAATGTCAGCGGAGCAACTCGCTCATCGTTTCCTAAATCGTGAAACGGAAATCCCGGTGCGGCGAATCCAAGCGGCCGATCTTCAGCGAGGGGAGCAAGCAGAACTCGAGCAAGCCCGATCCAAGCTAAAGGAGCTCGAGCTGAAGGCTTACGTTAGCCCACGTGCTACGCTGGCAAGCATTCGCGCAAGGGCTCGGCTATTGGAGACCCAAGGCGGCCTAGACTTGCTGATTATCGACTATCTCGGGCTGGTCCAGACCGACGGGCGGCTATCACTGTACGAGCGCACCACGGCTCTATCCCGAGAACTCAAGCAACTGGCGATTGAGTTGAACCGGCCCATTCTCTGCCTTTCGCAGTTGAACCGCGAATCCGCCAAGAGCGGCGGACCGCCAACACTCGAGCACTTGCGGGACTCGGGAGCTATCGAGCAAGACGCAGACAATGTTTGGCTACTGCACCGAGAGAACCGAACTGCAACCGATAGCAAGCTGATCGTTGCCAAGCAGCGGCAAGGCGCGGTAGGGACAATTGAGCTCGAATTTGATCCCAAGCGGATGGCTTTTGACGTTCCCAAGATTCGATACACGGAATGGACCGGTTAGGTTAGGATTCAATACTCGCAGCTAGCCCGACGGGGCGAAAGCCGGTTTTCTCGAGCCGGCCCGCTGCGAGCTTTCAGACAATCGAGAGCAACTACGAGAGGTTGTAACTATGGCTTCGCTACGATTCGAGCGAAATGGCAAACGTGAGGGCTACCGCCTTCAGTTCTACGGGACCGACAAACGCAAGCGGTCGATTTGGCTTGGGGAACTCACTAAGAAACAAGCCCAGGCTTGGCAGGCGCAAGTAGAGCATTTGCTGAGCTCGAGGGGTTCGGGTTCGGCAATTCGCCCACATACGGCGGCTTGGCTCGGTGAGCTATCCGAAGCATATGTTGCCAAGCTAGTGACGGCGGGCTTGATTGATCCGCCAGAACCGCAAACCGAGCCGGCCCCCTGCTGCCCTACCCTTGCGGCATTCTGCGAAGCGTTCATTGCTTCCAAGCGAACCGCGAAGGACTCGACGCTTGCCAAGTTTTACCAAGTGCAGAATTGTTTGGTGCAGTACTTCGGCGCGGATCGTCGAATTGACAGTATCACGGCGGCAGATGCTGAGGAGTGGCGCGAATGGCTCGCGGTTGAGGGCAACGCAAGAGAGGGTAAAGAGCGGAAGGGTAAGGACGGGAAGCAGAAGCGAGGGCGTACCGACCTATCCGATAACACGGTCCGACGTAGAACCGGGATTGCCAAGCAGTTCTTAAACCGGGCAATCAAGGCTGGCCATATTACTGCGAACCCGTTTGACGGGCTCCCTTGCTCGGTGCACGCGAACGATGCCCGCCAGCAATTCATTCCTCAGGAAATTGTTGACCAAGCTATCGGAGCGGCCCCAAACGCGGAATGGCGGGCGGTTATCGCCCTAGTTCGTTACGGTGGGCTTCGGAGTCCATCGGAGCCAATGCGCCTAAGGTGGGAAGATCTCGATTTGCTGAATCGGCGAATGCGGATACATGCCAAGAAAACAGCCCACCATAAGAACGGAGGCGTTCGGTATTGTCCCATCTTCCCCGAGCTACTCCCCTATCTCGAGGACCTAGCCGAGCTTGCCAAAGAGCGAGGAGAGGGACCTAGGGATTATGTCATCTCCAGGAACCGCGGGAGCGAAGCCTACTTCCGAACGGGCTTCAAGCGGATTCTTGAAAATGCCGGCCTAACACCTTGGCCCAAGCTATTCCAGAACATGCGAGCTAGCCGAGAGACCGAGCTACTCGCCAAGTATCCCGTCAAGGACGTTTGCTCTTGGATTGGCAACTCTCAGGCGGTAGCAATGCGGCACTATGCGATGGTGAGAGATTCGGTTTTCACTGAAGCGGCGGGGCTGGAACCCGTTTCCGGTGGTTCTACCGGTGGTTCTATTGATGCCAAAAACATCGCCAAAACGATAGAACCACGTGGTTCTATCAGTGACGATCAAGAGCTATCAGAATTGGCTTTTCACCATGAGAAACCCGTGATTTTGCTGGGTTTCGATGCCAAATGCCGAGAGAAGCACGGAAAGAAAAGTGGGCGATGCAGGACTCGAACCGAGTAAGGAATCGCTTGGCGAAAGCGTTCAGTTGCCAGAAGCGCTCCCGAAAGCGCTCCAGTTGGAAGAGGTTTTGGACTTTGTTGAGCAGGCAGATCCGGACGAATTGCGCGTTGTTCTAACCAGATTGAGTCCGCGATCCCTCCGTATGCTGCGCGAGCTGTTGCAAACCGCGTCTGCCTCATGATCGCCGACTTCCGATAGGGTTCGGGTGGCTCGCGTGGTCTATTTTTCTCCCAGTTGCTTGACTACTTCAGAGAAAGTCGCCATAGCCGAACTCTCGTCTGACAAAGCTTTCCAAGAATCCATTTCTTCGGCCAACCCAGGATCATATTGCTTGACGCTATATGAAGAAACGTACTTTGGAAACCACATACCGCTGTCAGCCTTTTTCTCAAAGCCTTGGACTTCGTATGTTGATCGACCGTTATTATTGTAACTAATGAAAAGCAGCTTTTGCCCACGTGAGTTCACTTCCTTGTGCACGGATAGTGTCTCGATATTCTCGTCAAATTTTTGACTCGCTGTAAGCTCCTGCAATTCAAGCGACGCTCGAAAGTCCTGATTTGCATTGATTTGCAGTCTAGACTTACAGGCGGCCTCAGGGGTCGAAAAGTCGTAGCCCGCTAACCCCTTCCCCAAAGGGTCGTGAGTCCAAACGTGAAACGAAGAAAGCGTTGACACAAGAACTGCGATTGACGATGCAATGATCGGAACGAGTTTCACGGGAGAACCCTCTTTTTGTTACGTGAATCACCTCCTTTTCTTAGCCCACATTTAACGATCAGTCAAAATTGAACGTGAATTTTGATAAGTGTACCCCCTCCATTGCATCCAGACAGCGATTTCCCTGATCCGAAGAAAGTCTAAGATTCATGATCGGCTGGCATAGCTCCATTGCGAAAGAAGCTGGCGACGGGCGACAGAGATGGTGAAAAACTCAGGTTAAGGAGCAGTTGACTCTTGAGCGAACAAGCTGGATACGACTTGATTGGTGACATCCACGGCTACGCGGATGAATTGGAACGGCTACTGACCAAACTGGGTTACTCGGAAAGCAATGGAGTCTACGAGCACTCGGAACGAAGCGTCGTGTTCCTTGGAGATTTCATCGACCGCGGACCCAAGATTCCTCGTGTGCTTGAAATCGCGCGTGGGATGGTCGAAGCGGGTAAAGCCAAGGCAGTGATGGGTAACCACGAATTTAACGCTTTGGCGTTTCATACTCCGATAGAAGACTCGGAACACCAGACCTTGCGGCAACGCAGCAACAAGAACATACGGCAGCACGCAGCTACGTTGCAGCAGTTGAAGGACGGTCCGCTGGCAGATTCACTGAACTGGTTTCGTACGTTGCCGATGTGGACCCAGATCGAAGGACCGGACGGACAACTCTGCCGTGCCGTTCATGCCTGTTGGGACGCACGTTCGATGGAACAGATATCTAAGTCTCTAGATCAGCACGGCGGCACAAACTCGGCTTTCTTGGCCGATGCCATGAACAAGTCCCACGCGTTGTACGAGGCCGTGGAAGTTGTATTGAAGGGCAAGGAGCTTGGATTACCCGATGGTCATAGTTTCTTGGACAAAGACGGTCACTCGCATAACGCGATTCGAACGCGTTGGTTTGAGAAGCCGACGCTGGGTGCCAAGTATCAGGACTATGTCCTGCAAGCCGATCCGATTGACTGTGATGTCATGATTGCTTCTGAAGTCTGCGACAGAATCGAACCCTATCCAAGCGATGCCCCGCCCTGCTTCGCTGGTCACTACTGGCTACGAGCTGACCAGCCCGAGCGGCTTTCGAGCAAAGTGGCATGTCTCGACTATAGCGTTGCCAAGGACGGGTACTTGTGCGCCTATCGCTGGGATGGCGAACAGGAGATCGACAACAGTAAATTCGTGTGGACCAATTGAGGTCGCAGCGATCTCAGACTGACATTGACCGGAGCGAAGAAAGGGAAACTGGAAAGCGATGTCTGAGCCAATTAAAGAAATACCAGAAGGAGAAGGTCGTTCGACCAAAATCCAGTTCGATAGCGAACGCAACCTTCTGCTCTCTTATTTCGATTTCAGCAGCGATGCGAATGAATTTGTTGGGGGTGACGTTGCATACAAGATTACGATACCGTTCGCATCCTTGCCGGAGGTTCTTCGGTTGATCGGCGCGAAGGGCATTCAAACGGACGCGAGCGATGTTGAGATTCTGGATGCAATTGAATCGCGTCTTGTGAGCTTCTTCAAGCTCAAACGCATGCTAGAAGAAGCGGACATCGATCACAAGAGTCAGCGAGATCCCTGGCCCTGACACGAGTAGACACTTCATTTCTCTAAGCTATTCACAGCCAGTAGAAAAGATCACTCGGCTGACATAGCGGACTGCCTCAGACACGATGGTGGCAGCTGGGTTCATCGTCGATCTTGGAAGAAACTGTCTGAGAATTTGGCCGGAGTAGAAGTCGCTTACCCGAGTAAAACATGGAAACTCTTGACGAAGCAATCCAGAAGACCGACGAACTGCTAGGGAAATCTTCGGATCCTGCTATGCTCGAGGTACGCAAGCAGCTGCTACGGTTGAAATCTGGTCAAGATTCACAGACCAGCATCGGCCGAATTGTGGCCTACAACTATACGCCGGCAACAACGGCCGAAATCCAGCAATGTGCGGACCTGGTGCTGCAAGCATGGCAAGAGCATCAAACTCTAAAGGCCAATTGTGATGGGTTACTGGAAGAACAAAGCCGAGAAGTACGACAGCGATTACCGCGACCACGCATGGCACGGTCTGTTTATCCGCACCCTAGCCAACGTCGATGAAGAACTGCACAACGAACTCAGCGACGAAGGCGAGCTAGACGCATGGGCGACCGTCCACGTAGCCGAGACGTTATTCCTGGTGCGTGAAATGACAGAACGAGGCATGGACGAAGCCACCGCGAAAGAACAAGCCTTGTCGGCCGTTCTACCGCAGCCCGAAGTGGAGCCCGCCGAGGATTACGAACTCGAGGGAGCCGCTGAGGATGAAGCGGCTCAACTCGCCGATTGGTTGGAGTATCAATTTGGATAGGATAGGGGTAGGCAATGTCTCGCGTGAATGGAAGGCTTACCGTGGATTGGGCCCATAGTCAATGGTAGAGAGCGTTCCGGTTCTGCGGATGGTTGAGCTACATCCGTTCGAGGATCTGTGACTTCTTCTTTTCGTACTCTTCTGGAGTGATCAGCTCGGCGTCGAGTAACTTCTTCAGCTTGGTCAGAGCTTCGACAGGGTCACTCTGCGGAGCGTCAGGTTGTTTTGGGACCAACGCGCCCAGATCGTTGTTAACAACCACATTTGTCGCTGCAGCCCGCTTTTCTTCCATTGTGCGCTCTCGCCGTAGTTCCACCATTTTTTGTTCCATGTCCTGCGCAATCCGATAAATCTTCCGGGCCTGAGTCTTAGGAAGGCTGGATACTTGCTCGATGTGACGGTTGACTCCACGGATTGAAATGGTCGAGCCAAGCAAGTCTTCCTGCAGGTGAACATCAGCTACATTGATCCACGGTAGGTCGACAAATTGGAGCCGTCCTAAGACCTTTTGCCGAAAAATGATCGCTCGGCGATTCGTGAAGACCACCGCATCCGGCGAGAAATTGACTACCGGCTTTTGCTGGACGGCCATGTAGAGCGGATACTCATCTTGCGTGCAAATTCCATCCACTCGCTCCGCCAGCTTACAGATCATCGCGGGATCCTGACCGTCTGCCATGAATCGGCCGATGCCGCCAACGTCGTCGTCCCGTCTCCTAGCGATTCCGACAGGCACTCCAGCCAGTTCCGCTGGCGCAGGAGGTGCAACGGCGATTGCACGCGAATCAGATTCGCCCTGCTCGGTAACGCTAGACAGGATATTGAAGAAACGCGCAATGCGTTTCGCTTCTACCACGCGGCCTTTTGTGTAATGCTGGTGCGAGATCAGCGTCTCAAAAAGGATGATGCCTTGCTGAGCATAATCCTCCATGGTAGCGGTGTCGTACGGGCCTTTGGTCTTTTCGGTATCGGCCTTAGGCAAGTGGATATACCAGCCAGAGTCGTCGTTCATAATTTGCTGCCGAATAAGGGCCTGTTCGCAAGTTAATAGTGCCAATCTTCGTGGGCCAGGGGTGCCCGGTTTAACTCTTCTCTATGGGTTCGCCACTGGGGTAGGAACTGGTCCATGTGCGCCCGGAAGCGTTCGTTATGGTGACGTTCGAGCAGGTGGACCATCTCGTGAACGAGGATGTACTCCAGGCAGGCAGGCGGCTTCTTGGCGAGTTCGAGATTCAGCCAGATCCGCTTCGCCTCGATGTTGCAGGTGCCCCACCTAGTCTTCATCCGCTTGATGCCGCAGTGAGCGACCTCCACGCCGACGATCGGCTCCCACTTCGCGAGCAGTTCGGGAATCTGGCCTCGGAGTAGTTGTCGATACCAATGCTGCAAAACGTCGCGTCGTTTATCCTCCTTGGTGTCTGGCCGCACTCGCATTTCCAGGGTTCGGCCGTTGCGGATGGCGATCGATGGCGGGGTGTCTTCTTCTACAACGCTCAGTCGGTAACGTCGGCCCTGCACGAAGTGGCTCTCGCCGGTGATCATCTCCCGCCGGGACTGCCGCTCCTGATGCTTCAGGGCATTCTGTTGCCGGCGTATCCAGCCGAGGCGTGAAATCACAGCCAACCGAACGGTCTCGTCGCGTGTACGCAGTGGGACGGCAACCCGAACGCGGCCATGGGGCGGGTAGACAGCAAGATGCAGGTTCTTGATGTCTTTTCGCACAACGTCGACGGGGATTCCGCTGACTTCGATATGGTGGTCAGTAGCCATTCTTCGGCTCCTTCACGATCTCGAAGATCGACTCCACCAGAGCGTCATCCGATCCCAGCACGGATTTGATCGCAATCCGCACCTCCTTTTCCTTGATTCTATTACCACGCCAGCCGGCCTTCTTGACTTCACGGATCGCTTGGTCGATTAGCAATGCAAGCGTCTCGCGGTCGCTGCCGGGTGGGAGCTGGCCGTTGTAGGTTGGCGGGGGTTCTGCCACCTGCGTTGCTTCTGCATGAGGCAAGTTGTCGTAGATTGACCGAAGTCCGGGGGTTTTGATCGTCGGAGGATAGGTAGATTGTGTTTCCGGATTCTTGACCTTCTTGGTCAGCTCCACAACCTTTGCGAGGTACGCCTTGTAGTTCAGGGCCTTGCTTTTGCGGGCCTTGATCAGGTCATCCAGCAGCTCCGACATGTTCTCATAGTATTTCGGATTGACGGCCATCTCGTCGATGATGACCTTGCGGACGTTGTTCTCGATGGTTTCGGCCATCGACTCCTCGCTCTTCAGCCCCTTCGGCAGCTTCTCGAGGGCTTCCTCGCCACGCTCGACGATCAACTCCACCAGGCTCATGTCGTCGAACGCCGAGATCTTCTCGCTTTCTTCGGCCCGGATGTAGGTGTCCAGCAGGTGCCGCATCGCCGGCTCAAACACTTTCATGTCGACGTAGTCGCCGCTGCGCAGCTTCACCTCTTCACGCAGCTTCTCGAAGTGGGTAACCTCGGCCTTGATCGTCTGCGTTTCGGTGTCGGAATAGCCTGCTTCCTGCATTTCGTTGGCCAGATTCGCGTATGCCCGGAGCAGCGATGCCGTGAGCTTGTACAGGGCCACCCGCTTCGGCTCGTTCTCCTTGAGTGAATTGGAGTCGTCGCTGCTACCGCAGAAAAACTTTAGATGCGCTTCCTGGTCCCGCGGAGGAGGCACCGGCTCGCAGAGGGCCTTGATCGCCTCTCGCAGCTCTTCCAGTCGTTCCCGCCCCTTCTCCAGCCGATCCTTGAGCAGGCCGGCCACGTCTTCATCGTCGAAGCCGTCGAAGGCCTCGCTGGTGTAGTCCTTGATTGACTTCTCCAGCGACTTGAAGAGGTCCTTGTAGTCGATGATGTACCCGTACTCTTTGTCGTCACCGTCCAGCCGGTTCACGCGGCAGATGGCCTGGAACAGGCCGTGATCCTGCATCTGCTTGTCGATGTACAGGTAAGTTGCAGGCGGGGCGTCGAAGCCGGTCAGCAGCTTGTCCACGACGATCAGCAGCTTCATCTGACCGGGCTGCTCGATGAACCGCTTCTTCACGTCCTTCTCGAACTGCTCGACCTTGTACATGGCCGTCTCTTCAGGCTCGTCGAAGTGTTCGGCCAGCATCTTGCGGTAGATGTCGTACTGCCTCAGTTTCTCTGTCAGCCCTTCGCCCGTCTCCTCCCCCTTGATGTCGGCGGGGGCCGGCTTGTACGAGGTGATGATCGCACACTTGCCCTTCAGGTCGGTCTGTTGGAACATCTCGAAGAAGCGGCAAGCCGAGTAGATGCTGCCGGATACGAGCATCGCGTTGCCGTGTCCGCTCTTCAGGCGGTCACGTTTCTTCATGTCCAACCAAACATCGGACACGATTTTGGAGAGGCGATCCTTCGCACTGAGCACCTTCTGCATGGTGCCCCAGCGTTCTTTGAGTTGAGCCTTTCCAAGGTCAGACAGACCCTGTGTATTGACCGCAAACCAATCGTCGATCTTCTCCTGCGACGTGATGTTCTGGTCGATGTCGCGGGCCTCGTAGCGCAGATCTAACACCACGCCATCCTTGACTGCCTCGTTGTACTTGTAGGTGTGGATGTAGGGGCCGAACACTTCGATGCTCTTCTGCTTGTCCTTTTTGAGCAGTGGAGTGCCGGTGAAACCGATCAACATCGCGCTCGGCAGGATCGCCTTCAGCGCCTCGTGCAGCTTGCCCGACTGCGAGCGGTGGCACTCGTCGACGAACACGAAGATGTCCCCCTTGGCATGAAAGCCCTTGGGCAGGCTCCTCTTGATCTCCTCGACGTAGGCGTCCACGTCCTTGTCGCTCAGCTCTTCTTCGCTCGTACCGAACTTGTGTATCAGCGAGCAGATCAGCCACTCTTCGCTGGCGTTCAGCACATTGACCAGGTCGCCACCGCTCTTGGTGCGGTAAATGTTCTCGTCGACCCCGCTGAACACCTTCTCGATCTGTTCATCCAGCTCGGTGCGATCGGTGATGATCAACACGCGGGCGTCCTCGACATGCTCGCGAATCCACTTCGCCAGCCAGACCATCGTCAGGCTTTTGCCGCTCCCCTGGGTGTGCCAGATGATGCCGCCTTCGCGGCGTTTGACGTGTTCCTGGGCGGCAAGGACGCCAAAGTACTGGTTGTGCCGGCAGGTCTTCTTGATGCCGGCGTCGAAGACGGTGAAGTCGTGGACAATCTCCAGCAGGCGCTCCTTGCGGCAGATTTGATGTAGCCCAGCCTCCAGCGGGTTGGTGAGCGGACTGTTCTCCTTCCAAGTCAGCCAGTACTTCTCTGGCGTCTCGATCACGGCGTAGCGCAGGCCCTCGGTGTCGTTGCCTGCCAGCACGAGCTGCGCCGTGGCGAAGAACGGACGGATGAAGTCCTTCTTCTGGTTGTCGAGGTTCTGGCGGATGCCCTCGGTGACCGAGACCGTGGACCGCTTCAGCTCCAGGATGCCCAGGGCGATGCCGTTGACATAGAGCACGATGTCGGGGCGTTTATCATGGACGCCGGCCACAGTCACTTCTTCGGCGATCGCGAAGTCGTTGTTCTCCGGCTTGTCCCAGTCGATCAGCCAGACGGTGACCTTGTGCTCGCCCACGTCAGGCGAGACCTTCACGCCGTACCGCAGCTTGCTGTACACCTCGCGGTTGGCGTCGTAGAGCGTCTTGGTGCCGCTGACGGCCTTGGCCTTGCCGAGCTCGTACAGCACCTTGCCGATGATCTTGTCGCTGTGCCCCTGCCGCTTCAGCCAGTCGGTGAGATAGTCTTCCTCGATGTTGCTGTTGCT
>JANSWS010000561.1 GCA_024743355.1 bacterium | reverse complement strand
CGTAGCCTTCAATCCTTCCCAGCGGCTTGCCGTGGCGATGGAAGTTCACCGGGTCCTTGTGACTGGGGTGGGCCGTGTTTTCTGTCCCAAACCAGTAATCGAAGCCATGATCGTATGGCGTCGGCTTTTTTCTGTTTCCAAACGGCAGGCCCATATGCCACTTGCCAAGATGGACGGTGTCGTAGCCGTTTTGTTTCAGGACTTCCGCAATCGTGACTTCGCTTTCGAGTAGATGCATGGCGTGATCGCGATCGCTGATCACGTGATAGACGCCGGAGCGAATGTGATGCCTACCGGTCATGACTGTTGCGCGCGACGGCGAGCAGACTCCACAGCCCGAATGAAAGTCGGTGAAACGTACTCCGTCGGCGGCGAGCCTGTCGAGTGTCGGCGTCCTTACCGGGCCGCCATAGCAGCCGATGTCCTGCCAACCCAGGTCGTCGACGTACATGACAACAACGTTCGGGCGTTTGTCGTTGGCAAAACAGGGGCAAACCAGCAGCAGAAAGCAAAAGAGCGTGAGGATGGTTTTCATGATATTTGTTCAGTTACTGTTTACTTGTTTCCGCTTTGCGCGTAGCTCGATTTGTGGCTGAGGCGTCTTAGGAACTGGATGCAGCAACAGTCAAGTCAGTTGAAGTGGGGTCAGCTCTGCAGAACGTGCTGCGTCCTGTTCTGACATATTCGCCAGCGAGACAAGTCAATTCACTGACGACTTCGGCAAGTTTCTCAGTCAGATCATCGAAGACGGCTGGTAAATCAGCTTCAATCATTTAGCGCTTTGAGATACTTGTCGAACCAATTGAGTTCCATTTCCAGGACAGCATCCTGATGCGTGCCGTAGATTCCGTAATGAGTCATGTCCTCGATGACATGGTATTCAAAGGGTGAGCCATTCTCCTTGACGATCTGCGCAACACGACCGCCTTGTTGGGCGATGTCCATCAACTCCTCCTTGCCAGCATCGATGATCATCAGCGGCGTCTTCATCTTCTCCACCGCCTGGAAGACATCGTAGACGACGTTCTTCGACGGGTTGTAGCGCATGTGCTTGTAGGCCGCCATCGTCCCACCCGGCGCCCCAGTCTTGAAGGGAACCGGTTCGACATCGCCGCGAGCCTGACGAGCCATCAAGGTGTAGGCATGTTGGTAGTACGGGAGGCCGCGCTGCCCTCCCATGCCCGGCACCTGCGCTACGGCACATTTGACGCGCGGGTCCTTCGCGGCAATCCAGGTTGCCAGACCACCGCCGTAGCTGGTGCCAAAAACGCCGATACGTTCGTAGTCGACGTTTGGTTCCCCGGCGATGAAGCCGATGGCGTTGCGAATATCGGTCACTTGGTCACCAAAATCCATTTGCCAGCGGAGAGCGCGCGCCTTGACGGCGACATTGCCCTCGGCGTCCGGCTCCGGCATATCCTCAAGCATCATCAATCGACTATCGCTCTCGCCCCAACCACGGTAATCAAAGTTGAGAAAGGCGAACCCGCGTCGGGCACACGCGACGGCAAGTTTGATCGACCACGGCATCTTCTTTACTCCACCCGTTCCATGCACGAAGACGATCGCTGGTAGCTTGGCATCCGCGGCGGCGTTCTTCGGCATATAAACGTCGCCAGCCATACGCGTGCCATCACTCCAGATCACCACCTGCTTCCGCGTCACGTCGGCGGGCAGAGGCGGGTAGGCTTTGGCCTTCCAGGCAGCTCGCGACATGTCTTCCTGCGCGAAGGAAGGAAGATTGAAATGAAGTGCCATCAGACACAAGGCAACAGCAAAGATTTGGTTTCGGCTCATTATGTTTTCAGCTCCTTGATTGTGTTACTCGGTTCCCGAGCCCATGCGATCGATTTCATCCTCTCCTGGAAGGCCGTAGGAGATCAGAGCCCCTTTCAACTGTTTCTTCAAGAAAAGAATGCTTCCGGTACCAACATAGATTCGGCCCCGTGAAATTGACGGCCCGCTCCATACGTTACCAACATGGAAGTCTTTAACTTTTCTTCCGTTCATTGCATCGACTACGACCAAACGCTCACTGGCCGCGCCCGTAAAACAGGCGATGCCGCCTGCATTCACGGCGATGCCCGAAGCGATGGGGTCTCCGCCGTCGTAACCGGGAGCGCGAATCCGCGGCCGCTCGTGCCGCCAATGCTCGTCCTTCAGATTTGTCGACAGACAAACAACGCGGCCCGCTTCTGGCCAGTTCGGCGTGATCGTTGTGCTGGTGAGCCAATCGATCCCATTGGTGAAGATGCGTTTGCCGTCAGTCGCACATCCCGTCTGGATACCGCCAATCGTACTGGGCAGCGCGATCATCCGCGGATGGCGCCGCGGCTCCAGCGGGTACTTCGGTTTGCCCTTATAAACTGGTGTGTTCCCAAGTACTCGGCCGTCGCCTGAGTAAAGCAGGTAAAAACCTCCGTTCTTGCAGCCGACGCCGAGCACGGTCGCCGGTGACCCATCCGGGGCTGGCAGCGTGTAGACCTTTGGCGTGTCACCAATCGAACAGTCCTTGTAGGTACCTGACTCCGGATCGTAGCCCGCCATCGTATGGTTGAACACGTCGTTCTTGTTCAACTGAGTCACCCATTTCTCGGTTCCAGTCTTTACGTCAACGGCGATGACGGCGGCCGAGTACTTGGTGTAAAGCCTTGGATCTTCATCGGTCGGTTCGCGAGGTGAATTGTGCACGTCCGTTCCGAAGAATATCGTACCCGTGACGGCGTCGTAGGACGGTGTGGACCAGACCGAACTCGTCGACGGTCCGTAGTGGTAGGTGCGTGTGCCTTTGACATCCTTGATGGTGATCGGCTTACTGTACTTTCGAGGCTTCTCACCTACCTCGTACTTCCACACCACCTTGCCGTTGTCCGGATCGAAGGCGACGACGAATCCACGCCCCTGACAACAGGGGTAATTCGGATCAATAGGTTGCGTATGCTCGTAGCCGCCTCCGCCCACGACGACTTTTCCGTCCGCGAGGATAGCCGAAGCGTTGAAAAGATTGGCATCGTAATGATTGGGGAATCCTGGCTTTCGGGTATCAACCTTCCACAGCTCCCTGCCGGTCCGCCGGTCAAGCGCATAGAAGACGCCCAAATTGCTGCCCACATACACGGCCTTGTCTGTCACTAGCGGGGACGCGAGGAAGCCAGCGCCAGCATCGATCCGATTGAGTCCGCCCTTCGGCAACTCCACCGTAGCCCCCAGGCCAGGACGGAACACCCAGGCCATCTGGCCGTTCGGTTTAAGCTTGTAGAGAGCCGGGTAAGATCCCGTGCCGAAGTAGACGTAACCGTTGACCACGGCCGGCGTCCCGTGGATGACGCCGACCTCCACCGTCGAACCAACTGGCGGAAACCGCCATTTTTCGACTAGCTGCGGAGCAGTTTGCGGCGTCAGAGTTTTCTCCTCCGCGTTGTACCTCCAACCGCGCACCCCGTTGTTGTAGCTCGCCCAATCGGCGTCGACGATGGGCGGAACGTTTTGTCCCGCAGCCTCTACCGCCAAGCCCAGGATGAGCAAGGGGAAGACAGCGACAAGCGCACTCGATCGATGGAACTGCTGTGATTGTCGATAGCCTTGCTTTGATTGCCGATGGCCGGGGGAGTTCATTTCTAACGCCAACGGTGGAGTTTCCTTTGATTGATTAGGATTCTGAATCGCCAACTGGTTTCGAGTCCGGCGCGTCGGCCATGCCATCTTTGTAGAGGATGCTCAGTCACTGTTTACTTTCCAGCATCTCTTACCTCTCCCGTACCTTTGGCAACGTGGGTAAGGATTTTGATGAAAGAGGCTCCCGGATTGGGCATGTCAGGATCGAGGCGGCGTTTCTCTTTCCAAAGCTTTCCTACCCGTGCGCGCTGCTCGGATTTAAGACCGGCCATGATGCGGTCGACGTAGGGCTGGTGGCTGCTTCCGTCGTAGCCTTCGGGAAGAGAATTCTTGTCGATGCGAGCGAGGAGCTTCG
>JANSWS010000275.1 GCA_024743355.1 bacterium | reverse complement strand
GCAAAAACTGGCACGATCGAATAGCAGCATGCGATGCAAGACGGAATTTCCCAACGATCCCGAAAAACCCCCTTGACCAATTCGCCCACATAGCAGCGTGGTCGACGTAGCCACGCTCGCCAGAGCGTGGTCGACGTAGCTACGCTCGCCACCTTGCCCACCGTCTGGCGACAGTGGCTACGATTGGTGGTCGGCGTCGCCCACCGTCTGGCGACGGTGGCTACGAGAGGTAAATATTCCTCCCGCCTTAGTGGCGTTGGTGAGAAAGCATATTAGACGGGAAGAATCCGCCCGCAACGGCCAATTCGGGCTTTTTGGGATCGACCTTGGCGAACGTCATGGCCGGGCCACGGACTGTCGGCATTCCCGCTCAGGGCTTACAATCGTGAGTTTCCCGATTTCTGCCTCTTCTTGCCAGCCAAACAGCCATGTTTGAATCTCTTTCGGAAGGTCTACAGTCCGCATTCAAGTCCATTCGGGGCAAGGGAAAGCTCACCGAAGCGAACATGCGCCAAGGCCTGCAGATGGTGGAGCAAGCCTTGCTCGAAGCGGATGTCAGCTATTCGGTAGTCCAGGACTTTATGGACCATGTGAGCGAGCAGGCCCTGGGACAGAAAGTGCTGCTCGCGCTGAAGCCCGAGGAAGAACTGGTGCGGATCGTGCACCAGCAACTGGTTGAAATTCTCGGACCAGTCGATTTCAGCATTCCGCTCAAGCAAGATGAAGTCACCATCCTGATGATGTGCGGCCTGCAGGGCTCGGGAAAAACCACCACGTGCGGGAAGCTGGCCCAACTGCTCAAGGAACAAAAGGCCCGTCCTTTCCTGGTAGCAGCCGACTTGCAGAGACCGGCTGCCATCGAGCAATTAAAGACGCTCGGACGCCAACTGGACGTACCAGTCTACAGCGACCTGGAAAACAAAAACCCCGTCGAGGTTTGTCGGGCCGGTGTTGCACAAGCCAAATCACAAGGGGCCAACATCGTCATCCTGGACACCGCCGGTCGGTTAGCCATCGACGAGGAGCTGATGCAACAGCTCAGCCAAATCGATCGCAAGGTCAACCCCGATCAGGTGTTCCTGGTAGTCGACGGCATGACCGGGCAAGACGCGGTCAACTCCGCTGCGGCCTTCAACGAGGCCTTGGAGCTTGATGGCGTGATCATGACCAAATTAGACGGTGACGCCCGCGGCGGAGCACTGCTCAGTGTCAAACATGTAACCCAGGTTCCCATCAAGTTCATCGGTACCGGTGAACATCTGGACGCCCTGGAACCCTTCCGTCCCGAAGGCATGGCCGGACGCATCCTGGAAATGGGCGATATCGTGGCGGTCGCACAAGAAGCCCACCGCATTATCGACGACCAGGAACGTGAGAAACTCGAAGCCAAGATGGCCTCGGGCAACTTCACGCTGCAGGAATTCCGAGGAATCCTGGAGAAAATCTCCAAGCCTGGTCTCATGCAGAAGATGATCGGCTTGATGCCCGGCATGGGCGATCTGAGAAAAATGATGGAGGGCGAGGATACCGATCGCGAAATGCGCAAAATGCTGGGCATGATCGATTCCATGACCCCCGCCGAACGCCGGAATCCAAAGCTAATCGACACCACTCGCCGGAACCGAATCGCCAAAGGCTCAGGCGTAGCCCCATCGCTGGTAACTGGGCTGATAAAGCAGTTTTCGATGATGGCCCCCATGATGCAAATGGCCGCGGGCGGAGGCATGAAGGACCGCATGGCCATGATGCAGCAAATGCAAAACAGCATGCTGGGCGATCCATCGATGGCTGGCATGAAAGTCAAAAAGGGTACCGGCAAACGCCTTTCGCCCAAGGAACGCCAAAAGATGCAAAAAGAACGCCAAAAGCAATTGCGAAAAATGAAGCGAAAACGCTAAGCCCCAGGCGGCATGGAAGCTCTGATGCAGACCGGGCAATGCGCTGCTGCCATATACGCCCAAACCCGCGGCATGTCGGAACCCGCCCTAGAAAACGTCTGGTTCCAATGCAAAATGCCCTATCCCAAGCGGTTTTGATGACTAATGGCCACTAGATGGGTGATGGATCTCCCCAACAGTCGGCAGGATCAGCAAGAAAATGCGCCGAAAGCCGCAAAAAAGCAGTTGCGTGAAACCGCAAGAACGGAAAAATATGGGATTCCTCGACTACCATCCACGGGCCGCACCCACCGGCCGTATGGAAATATATTGGCCAAGTCACTTTCTAGCCAAAGGACGTTTGCGCCAAACTAGTGATGTGAAGTGACTTTATCCCGCTCGCGTGTCTCGGCGTGAGCTTAAGCGTTCAGGAGAATTAGGTGTCTGTTCGTATCCGATTGAAAAAAATGGGGCGTAAAGCACGGCCCTTCTTCCGAATTTGTGCCGTGGATTCTCGGTCCCCGCGTGACGGCAAGGTCATCGAAGAGCTTGGTTACTATGATCCCATGGTCCGAGAAACCGATGCCCGCGCGATACTGAAGCGTGAGAGAGTTGATTATTGGCTGGGAGTCGGTGCTCAACCCACCCAAAAAGCAGGCATTTTGATTAAAAAGTACGGCACGGACGGTACCCACGTTGAGAAGCAACAGCAGGCTATCGAACGCATGAAGTCCAAGTCGGCGGTTTCCGCTCCGACTGCACCATCCAAGCCAGCGGAGGCTCCAGCCGAGGCAGCAGAATCTGCAAGTGAATAGCCCTTGGCTGCTCTCCAGGTATACCACTCAGCCGCACTTCCGTGCGGCTTTTTTATTGGCCTGAGCCCCCACAGCTGCCTGCCCAAAACCCCTGAGTCACCCACGCAACCCACTTTCCGCAGTCACGCATGGAGGGCAGTCTTTGCATCTGCCATCCTGTCTCATGCACCACCCCCGAGGCAATCGTGGCTTGAATGGCAGATAGAGACGCGGAATTTTCTGTAAGGATCTTCTTCCCACCACCGTCTTATCGACCAAAGGTGTCGAACATCCCACGATAAACATCCTACGGAGTGGTTTCATGCCCGCATGCCGACAGATGCAACCGTCAGGCTTGCAGGGCAGGGGATGACGATGGCCAAGGTGAGACGAGCTTGTGGAATCCCGAAGAACGGACCGCTGGCCGTCGATCCGATGAGCGGTACGCTTGCTTGCTAGTCCGACATGGATTCGCTAGGATCGCCGATTGAACTGTGATTTAAATCGCAACATCGGGGACGGCGGATGAGCCGGACTTTCCATCGGGGTGCAATGTGACCGCTCTTAGACTGGTGTGGGTCAGTTGAATTGAACAATACCTCAGATCGAAAAGTCAGGAGTCTTGCAATGGTCACGACAGAGAGGAAAACAATGGCGAAGAAGAAGAATAGCGGTTCTAAGAAGAACGCTGCGTCCGCACCGGATGGCCTGCAAGAAATTTATCTGCGTGAGCCTGGACTAAGGACGACCTTAGAGCAAATTGAGAAGCAATTTGGCGAAGGTTCGATCATGCCGCTCGGCGGCGAAGGTTTGCTCAAGATTGCCGGAATACCGACGGGCAGCCTGTCGCTGGATATGGCCCTGGGAGGCATGGGGGTACCGCGAGGTCGTGTGGTCGAAATCTTCGGTCCGGAATCCAGTGGTAAGACGACCTTGGCGCTGCACATCTGTGCCGAAGCCCAAAAGGCGAATGGGATCGCGGCTATCGTCGACGCGGAGCATGCGTTTGACCCCAGTTGGGCGAAGAAGCTGGGCGTGGAGTTGGATACGCTGCTGGTTTCACAACCCAGCAGTGGTGAAGAAGCCATGCAAATCGCGGAACATCTCGTCAAGAGCAACGCCGTTGACGTAATTGTCATCGACTCGGTGGCCGCCTTGGTTCCCAAGCAGGAATTGGACGGCGAGATCGGTCAATCACACGTGGGGCTTCAGGCCAGGTTGATGAGCCAAGCCCTGCGGAAGCTAACCGGAGCCATTGCCCGCAGCAAATCGGTGGTCATCTTCATCAACCAAATCCGTGAAAAGGTTGGGGTGATGTTCGGCAGCCCCGAAACGACTCCGGGTGGTCGCGCACTGAAATTTTATTCGTCCTGCCGTATCGACGTGCGACGCATTGGCAGCTTGAAGGATGGCGAGGAAGTTGTGGGACAACGTGTGCGGTGCAAGATTGTGAAGAACAAGGTGGCCCCGCCATTCCGCAACGCGGAATTCGACATGATGCACAACTCGGGCATCAGCTTTGAAGGCGATCTGTTGGATTTGGGAACCCAGCACAAGATCGTTAGCCGAAGCGGTGCTTGGTTCAAATACAATGAAACCTATCTTGGGCAAGGCAAGGAGAAGGCGCGTGTGTTCTTGCTGGAAAACAAAGACGTAGCTGCCGAGATCAAGGATCTGGTCATGGCCGCCGGAGGTTATATCGATGCCACGGAGCCCTCATCCGATTCCGAAATGGAAATAGAGTCCGAGCAGGAAGTCGCGACGGATAGCTAGTGCCGTCCTCCTGCATGCAACCCCTTCGCGGCAGCTTGCCATGCGTGTTCATAACGAAAGTAGCGTGAATTCCACAGTGCACCGCATTCTTTTAGGTGTGCTGTGGGCGTTATGGACTTGCCTGCTTCCTACGAAAAGCTTGCCAGCTCAAGATGCGGCTGCCGTAATCGCCGCCATGGAGCAGGCAACGGTGGCCGCAATCGCCAAAGCAGAGCAATCCGTGGTGGCCATCGCTCGCGTTCCGAGAAACCGCACGGCTCCCGATCGCGCTCAGAGTAATGCTTTGAGCCTGGGTTTATCACTGGGCTTGGATGACCCACTCACCAACCCAGATTTCGTGCCGACATTTTTTGGCAGCGGAGTGGTTATCAGCGAAGACGGCTACATTGTGACCTGTAGCCATGTGCTGGATGATCCCAAACAAAATGACTACTACGTCTGGCTAGACCGCCGAGCCTATCCGGCTCGCGTGACAGGCGTCGCCGCCAAAGTTTCGGCCTCCGATCCATTCAGCGATTTGGCCGTCATCAAGATTGATGACCAGCGGCTACAACCCATCGAGTTCGGCGACACGAGCAACTTGCGCAAGGGACAGTTCGTACTGGCCTTGGGCAACCCCGACGCCATCGCCCGCGATGGGCAGGCCAGCGCCAGCTGGGGTATGATCTCGAATTTGAATCGCATGGCTCCCTCACAGCAGGCGGATTCCAGTGCCATCAAAGAGTCGATCCATGAATACGGAACGCTGATCCAAACCGACGCCCGCCTGGGATTGGGGACCAGCGGCGGGGCACTGATAGATCTCGATGGAAAGATGATTGGATTGACCACTTCTCTGTCTGCTCGCTTGGGAGTGGAATCTTCTGCAGGATTTGCGATTGCCGTCGATAAGCTTTTTCTTCGCGTTGTCTCACAATTGAAACTCGGAAAACTGCCCGAGTTCGGCTTCTTGGGAATCCAGCCTGAGGAACTGCGGATTACGGAAAAACGTCGCGGTATGCGCGGTGCCCGAGTCAGCGTGGTTCTTCCAGGCCTGCCTGGCGACGAAGCCGGCCTGCGTCCGCAGGATGTGATTATTCAAGTGGACGATGAACCCATCCACGATCGCAACGACTTGTTCCGCGAGTTGAGTTCGGCGGCCGCAGGACAGAGTGTTGATCTGCTGGTGCATCGACGACAATTCGAGGCCGCCCGGCCCAACCTGCTGAAACTGACAGCCCGTGTCAGCAAGAAACTCGTGTCCACATCCCGCCCCGGATACGCAAGAAATGCCTTCACTGCCTGGAGGGGCATGCTGGTTGAGTATGCCACCGCCATCCCCTCGGAACTGACCCAAGCGGGGATCTGGAGAACCGCAAGAAGCCAACCCCAAATCGTCGTCTCGGAAGTGGAACCGGATTCACCCGCTTGGCAGGCGGGCTTGCGACCTGGAAATGGCATTTTTCGAGTGAATGGAAAGACTCCGGAGTCGCCAGAGGACTTTTACTCCATGGTGGAGGCAAGCAGCGGAACGGTGAAAATGGAAATCGTCGAGCCGAACGGTACCATCAGCACCTCTTCAGTCCCGTCCGAGTCGACCCCATAGTCCTGGCGCATTTCGCGGGCCGATACCAGGCCCTTCGAGCACAGGCAGGACGTCTTGTACAATTCCATTCTTGGGATTCAACTGGTCTCTTCGCCAAGCATATCAGGCCATGCCGCCGGACAATTCGGCCGTGGATAGCAGACAGCCGTGAAGGATGCGAAGCAAATAGCCTTCGCCACTCAGCAACCTACAAACCACTCATACGATTAGCTATGCGCACTGACGAATTACGTGAAAAGTACCTGGAGTTTTTCGAATCCAAGGGTCACTCTCGCCAACCGAGCGACGTACTGGTTCCGACCTGGGATCCGTCCGTGCTGTTCACCCCCGCGGGTATGAACCAATTCAAAGACCACTTTCTGGGCAAGGTCAAGCTTGAATTCACCCGCGCCACAACTTGTCAAAAATGCTTGCGAACAGGTGACATCGACAACGTTGGACGGACGGCCTACCACCACACATTCTTTGAGATGTTGGGCAACTTTAGTTTTGGTGACTATTTCAAAGAAGATGCCATCGCCTGGGCATGGGAGTTCCTGACCAGTCCCCAGTGGCTCGCCATTCCTGGGGAGCGTCTTTCCGCCACCGTCTACAAGGACGACGACGAGGCTGCCAAGATCTGGGCCGAAAAGATCGGCTTACCATCGTCACGCATCAGCCGCATGGACGAGGACGAAAATTTCTGGCCGGCCAGTGCTCCCAGCCAAGGTCCCGACGGCGTATGCGGCCCATGTAGCGAAATCTATTACCGCCGTGATGATGGTGTCGAAGTGGAGATTTGGAATCTGGTGTTCACGCAGTTCAATCGTGTTGGCGATCCACCGGATAACCTCCGACCACTTCCTAGCAAAAATATTGATACCGGCATGGGACTGGAGCGAACCGCGAGTGTGCTCCAAAACGTTACTACCAATTTTCACATCGACATATTGCTGCCCATCGTCAAAGCCGCGGCGGAGGCCTGCTCGATTCCCTATGAATTCGACCGCGACAACGGTCGCCGCTTGAGACGCATCACGGACCATGTTCGAGCTTGTACATTTGCCATCCACGAACACATTTTGCCTGGTCCTAAGAAGGCTCGCTATGTCATTAAGCGATTGCTGCGGCGGGCGGTGTTGGACGGACATCAGATTGGCATGCGAGATCCATTTCTGTATCAGCTCGTGCCAAGCGTCGCCGCCGTCATGAAACACTCTTACCCCGAGCTGAGCGAAACCGTGGATCGTGTGGCATCCGTGATTCGAAAGGAAGAAGCGGATTTCTTTGCGACCATCGACGGCGGACTGGAACGTATTGAACGCGTTTTTTCCACCATGCAGGCCGACGGCGCGGTCATGGTCGATGGGACCGAAGCGGCCAGCCTGTACCAAACGCACGGTGTTCCACCGGAACTCTTCCAAACCCTGGCCGCCGAGCGTCAGCTGACTTTTGACTGGGATGGCTACCGCGAAGCCATGAAGCGGCACGAAGGTGTCAGCGGCGGCGGCCGTAGCGAATTGTTCCAGACAGGCCCCATCGAAAACGCCAAGGAAGCATTGCAGCGAACGGAATTTCTGGGCTATGAACAGATGGACTGTCAGGCGACCGTCAAAGTCATCGTCGTCCACGATGATTCCGGCGAACGAGCTGTCACGGAATTGGATGCCTCTGATTGCCAGGGACAGACTTTGAAAGTCATCTTGGACCGCTCACCATTTTATGGCGAAGGTGGCGGGCAAGTCGGTGACACAGGCGTCCTCGAAAACGAAAACATGGAGTTTCGAGTCACGGACACTCAACGGGCTGGCGAGCTGATCATCCACCAAGGCCAGTTGCTGCGGGGTACCTTGAGCGAAGGCGATCAGATCCACGCTGCCGTTGATCAACGGCGTCGTAGTGGAATTCGTCGCGCCCACTCGGCTACCCACCTGCTTCACCATGCCTTGCAAGCGACCGTCGGCCAGCACGCGCAACAGCAAGGCAGCAAAGTGGACGAAGACTGGTTGCGTTTCGACTTTACAAACCAAGACGCATTGACTGCGGAACAGATTGAAAAGATCGAGTCAATCGTCAGCGACAAAGTGCGTTTGGCCGCTCCGATCTCCTGGTCCGTCGTGCCTTTAGCGGAAGCCAGAAAGGCCGGCGCGATGATGCTCTTCGGCGAAAAATATCCGGATCCCGTTCGCATGGTCAGCATGGGAGACTTCTCCAAAGAACTCTGCGGAGGAACTCACCTGGACAACACGCAGGAGGTTGAACAGTTCGAGCTCGTTACGGAGGAAAGTGTTTCGGCAGGCACACGCCGGGTAATCGCGCTTACCGGCCAGCGAGCACAAGAACATCGCGAACAAGTGCGTGCTCTACTGCACTCGGCCGCCGAATTGCTAGGCTGCCAAGCGTCTGAAGTTGCCGGCCAAACGCAGGCCTTAACAGATGCCGTACGCCGATTGAAGAAGCAATTGGCTGGCGGTGGTGGCTCCGCCGAGCCCACTCCGCAGATGGCGGCAGCAGACGCCGGTTCTTACACACAGCAACGGGCGATCCTCCGCGATTCGGCCCGCAATCTCAACGTCTCTCCCCAAGAAATTCTGCCGCGCATCCGTTCCCTGTTAGATGAGAGAAACAAACTTGCTGAGCAGGTCAAGAACCTAGCGGCCAGCGGTGAGTTGTCCGTCGACTCGCTATTGGCCGAGTCGACGGAGAGTGCGGGGGCAATCATCTTGGTCATGGAAACTCCCGGAGCAACGCCTAATTTAATGCGGCAGTGGATCGACCAGATTCGACAAAAGTCGGACAAGCCCACAGCCGTGCTGCTGGCCACCAAAACCGGTGACGACAAAGTGCTGCTGGTTGCGGGCGTAAGCCGAGATCTGGTTAAGAAAGGAGTCAGCGCTGGCAAATGGATTGCCGAGGTAGCGCCCATCGTTGGCGGCGGTGGAGGAGGCAAGCCCGACCTGGCTCAAGCCGGAGGCAAAGATCCCAGCAAACTAGCTAGTGCCTTGGAGAAAGCTCGAGAAACGATCGGGAGCATGCTGCCCTAGCCCGGCTTTTTCCGTTTCGCAAGATTTGGGAGTTTGGTGACTTGTCACCGCTTTGGATTTCTTTCGAGCATCAATCTGCCCGAAATCCCGAATCCGCGTTTTCGAGCTGCGTCTGAGGGACCGGACCGCCATACGTCTGTACACTCGGCACAATGCAATCTGACGTTTCCGCGAATCAGGAAACCGTCGGGGTTGCTACGAATTGCAACGGAACTCGGACTCTGCAGCAAATCCAAAGCTCCGACAAGTCGTAGCACTCCCCAAAAGCTTCTGCGCCGCGACCTGAGTACAATTACGAGCAAAGCCAGAACTGGCTCATCGCTTATATATCTGCTGGCCGCTCGCGGGCGATAGTCTGGGGCGAATCGACATGCATTCAAACACTTGGCCAATACCGAGCTTGTTATCCCTGTTGCTTGCCTTGTCTTTGGGGCAGACTTGTCGCGGACAAGATCCCATAGTAAGCAACTCAACGGAATCCAAGTACGAAGCCTACTGCGCACGAGTAGCCAAGCTATTTGAATGGTTCGACGGGCTGCAGCTTTTCCCTCCAAATGACGTTCAGCTCATTTGGACTAGGAATCCCAGCAACCTAGAGATGGGCACCACAGAACCCAAGTTTGGCGTCGTGGTAGCCCAATCGGAAAATACAATTCGTTTTAAGACACTCGACCTCTGGGACCGGTCGATTTATTTGCCTACGCGTGAAGAGCAGCAGGGACCGCTCTTGTTCGAAGCTTCTGCCGAAATCAGCGTGGCGGAAGCAATCTTTGTTTTTCGGCGGTACCATGAAAAACAACCGCGTCATCAGTTCCACGACAACCAAAACAGCATCGCGCCGATGATGCTCGAGAGCTTTGTTCTGGCATATCTCGCGGATCGAGCGGGTGATCAACAAAGATCCAGGCAGATAATGCAGCTGCTTATCCAGCGAAACCTGGCGCATGGATTAACACGAGAACGGCTGTCAGATGCAGTAGCCGTCCGTTTCCTGCAGCAGTTCACCTTGGATTTTTCTGACTTGGAGTTGAGTTGGGCAGACCAACTGCGGCTCTGGCAGAATTTCGATTCTCGCCTGCCAGAACATGCCTACAAGGCTCGAGTCGATCGCATGCTAGTCGCGCTCGGTTCCATTGCTGCTGAAGAGGTAGGGCATCAAGCGAAATGGAAGGCGATCGAGACAGGTCAATCTGAACTTTCACCTGCGGACCAGATCCGTGAATTAGTTTGGCAGCTCCGCAACCAATCGGGGAAGCCGATGGGAAGCTTTTCCTTCGGCGACCCTTTAAACGACACTCGTGAAGAATTGAGCCCAGGCGGCAGATTGATTGCGACTGGCTACGCAGCAGTTCCTGAGCTGATTGAGGCGATTGACAATCGCAGCTTCACGCGATCTGCAACTCAATACTCGCCTGACCCATTGGGCAACGTATTTACAGTCGGCGAAGTAGCGGTATTCGTGCTTTCCGACATCGCCAAACGCGATTTCCATCAGCATTTGCAGCCAACGGCAATGTTTGCCGAACCCGAGGGACTGGCGATAGCCAAACAAGAGATTCTTCAATGGTGGCGAGATTTTGAAGAACATGGCGAACTGGGCTTGCTCACCAAACGAATCCGAACTGCCGAAGGCTTCGAGGTCCTCGATATCGCTAAGTTACTCGTCGAAAAGTATCCGGATAAAGCCTTGGCCATTCTCAGCCCGGAGCTAGCCCGGCTGGATGGCGACACCTGCCCTTGGGTCTTGGAGTTGATCGCGGCCGAACCAAAACGCGAGATGGAACCTCTCCTCCGCGATTTGATGAACCGACAGGAATTATCGATCCGCGCCGCCGCAGCTGGTG
>JANSWS010000358.1 GCA_024743355.1 bacterium | reverse complement strand
GTGGCCAAGGATGGCCAAGCCGTGCCAGGCATGGTCCATCTGGAAATGACGACCTTGCCAGACTACAGCGAGGAATACTCGATCCACGTTCGTTCAGGGCTGGGAATCAATGAAACCTCAGTGACCTTGGAAGACGGCTGGAATCTAACCCAGCTGAACGTCAAAGTCGATTCGCAGACGAACGAGAATTTGAGTGCCGTCAGTGATCTGATGGGGGCTGTTCCGGATCTAACCAAGGGTAGGGATCCTGGCCAGGCGATGAGTTGCAAGGCGACCAATGTCCCCATGGGCTTATACGAAGCGGTCGTGTCACGGGATGTCCACGGTATCAAACGGCTATATGGCTTCCGCTATATCGGCTTCCTGCCCTATGCCAGCTGCCCGACTTCGATGCATGGTCACGCTTGCGAATCCTGCCAGACGGATCAGCTGTACGGTTTGGTATTCGAGAACGGTGTGATGGTATTTCGGCAAATGTTTGATTTGCCCAATCATGTGGACTGCCCGCCCACAGCTTCTCCGGTCGAGGAATTGACGGTACCTGTCGCCACCAGCGTCGATGACGGTTTCGATCCATGAGCTTACGAGTGTCTGACATTGCGCGGGCGCACCTGCCTGTGCCAAGCTGTTGGCGCAGCCTAGATCATGCTTCAACTGCAACTTGCTGACTTGACCCTGGACGAACTGAAACGCGTCCAAGAAACTCTTAAGCAGCGCTATGCGGTTGGCCCGCAGAGTAGCATTCGGCAAATCGCATTCGGAATGGCCGAAAAGAATTCCCTCGGCGATCCGCTTCGCGGTCCCAGCGTTTGCTTCTACGTTGCTGACTCGCACAAGCGGCCGGCTCAAGAACTGGCCCACCCCATCGAACCCAGTGTCCGCGTAAGGCTTCGGCGCGGCAGTCGTTTCTGCGAGTTGGTCGCGCCCACGGATGTGCTGTTGCTTTCCCCTTCTGAACTTGAGCTGACCGGTCGTGACATTGGCTATGCAAATGGGGAATCCGCAACGACTGGTATTCTTTTGGCCTGGAAGCACCCCAAACGACATCGACTGGCATGGGCAGTCTTGACCGTTGCGCATATTTTCCCGCGCCGTCTACGACTACCCGAAGATCGGATCGCGGTGGCGATTGCCAGTTCGGGCCGATCGGACGACATCCCAGCCCGATTGATCGCCAGGGCCGACCATGCTGGTTTGGATGCGGCCTTGTGTATCGTCCGTCGCCAGGATCTGCTGCAACATGGCTTGATTACGAGCAGTGTCCGAAGCTCAGGTCGCTCGGTAAAGAACCATTCGCAATTGAGCGATTCGATGGGTTCCCTCGGCTACTCGATGCCGGCTGGTGATAGGCTGCCATTCCAATTTGCGAGATTCCTGTTGGAAGCCCCCATCTTCGAACCGCTGCTGGGCTACGCCCCCAAACACGTCCTGCACGTTCTGGCCGACGACGCGATCTTTGCTAAAGGCACATCGGGCAGCCCGTGGTCGGTCGGAAGGCTGGCAGCCGGAATGCAATTCGCATCTTTGAAACCCGCGTATCGCCAAGGCTTTGGACAATCATTGTGGAGTATTCTGAATTGGGTCCGACAAACCATCGCCAAATTAGAATCCCTGAGTGAGCATGAAGTCGACCTGCGGTTTATCCGCTTTTTTGCCTAACGCGGAAGAGAACTTCGTCAATAGCTTATAGCCAAAGTTCATCGCATCGGGCCTAGGCAGCGAGGTAAAGAACGCTGTGCGGCCAGCTATGCTTCACAGCATGTCGCGATCCTGAAGCACCTGCATGGCGGCGGAGAAACCTGGAACGCCGCTGACTGCCCCACCTCGCTGAGCGCTGGAACCGGCAATGTAGACACGTTCTACGCTTGTCTCGACACCCCAAGTACCCTCGGCGGATTCCGAGTCGGCGAAAAACCAACTGGGCGCATTGTGAAAGATATTTCCTTGGTCCAGTCCCAATTCCTGCTCCAGGTCGAAAGCCGTTTTTATCTCGACACAGAGCTCGCCACTCGCGTCGCTGGCTAAACAATCCACGAAACTCTCGTCGCAGATCCGATCCATGGCAGCGAAATAACGATGCAAAACTTCCGTTCGCTGAGCACCGTTGTCCTGGGCGAACAATCGATAGGGAACGTCCAGTCCAAACAGCGTCAGCGTATGAAATCCGCGGTCGACCAAATCGGTCGCCAAGATCGATGGATCGGTCAGTGAATGACAATACATTTCGAATGGCGGTCGAAGCGGCAATTGCCCCGTGTCCGCCTGCCTGTAGCTTTCCAGCATGGCGGTATAGCCTTCGTCGACGTGAAACGATCCCGTGAAAGCATCACTTGCATCGATACCAGAAACACACAGGCGAGGCAGTCTACGAAGCAGCATGTTTACTTTCACCACACTGCCCTCGTTGGCCACACAGGGGGCATGGGCTTGCCCCAACATTGCTGCCAGTTGACTGGGAGCCGCATTGACCAGTACGTGAGTTGCTGCAAGCGTCCGCTCACCCAAATCGGTCTCACAGTAGACCCGATGTTGTTGGGGCCCTGTCTCCACCTGCAACGCCTTCCAACCTCGATGAAAGACCACGCCGCGCATAAGGCCCTGTTGCTCAAGTTGCGAAACCAACGCTCGCATACCTCCCTGAGGAACCATCCATTGTCCGTTTCCACCGCCGACCACGTGATACAAGAAGCAACGATTCTGCAGCAACGATTCATCATGCGGATGGGTATGAACGCCGATTTTTCCATCCGTCATCAGCAGGCCGCGCAGAGCGTCATGCTGAACGCAGCTCTCAATCGTCTCTCCCAAAGGTCGCCTTACAAAGCAATCCCAGGCCCGTCGCTGCAAGTCACTCGACAAGGAACTCTCGAATGCTTGGCGACTCTTCAAGGGTTGTAACAAAGTTGGCCAAAAGACCTTGGCGATCTCCTGAGTCAGAGCGGCGAATTCCTGATAGCCTTGCCATTCGGCTGTGCCACCCAATCCACAAATAAAGTCTCGCGTGACCTCGGGCGACGCATTGCTAACTAGAAATCCGCGCTGAGCTGCGTCTTGCTCAAAAGCTGTAAAGGAGCCTATGCGCCTTGGCAGCAATCGCAGCTGAAGCCCCAGGTCTTGCAAGATACGCTGCGGCAATAGCGAGATCAGATAGGAATACCGGGACAACCAAGCGTCGTAGTCTGGAAAAACACGCTGCGATTGTGTGGCTCCGCCCAACTCGGATTTGGATTCGATCACAGCCACCGACAGTCCAGCCCGTGCCAGATAGTTGGCAGCTATCAGACCGTTGTGTCCGGAGCCCACAATGACCACATCGAATGCAGGCGAAGTCGAGTTCAAAGACGCATTGGCTGTCATAGCGAGGGGAGATCAGCGTGAAATGTCGGAAACAATCAATAGAACCAATGAGCACAACATCCTAATCGAAGAGCTGTTAAGTCAGAATGCGCCCTGGCTGAAGCTTCGGATTGCCAACGAGCGCTCTTCACCGCTGCTCAGTTGGCTTTCTACTAGCGATTTGTTGATCCTGCTATGCCGATGTGCTACAACGCTCGCTGGTCAAAACTTCCACCGACACAGGAGATGCTTCTATGCGGGCTGCTACTTTATTCGTCGCTACGTTTTTGCTGGCCTCGCCGGCCATGGCCGATCATCATCATGAACAATGGTGGGATTTCCTGGTGGGAAATTGGACCTATGAAAACGACTTCGGCTCGGGTGAAATCGTCAAGGGCGAGTTGAAATTCTCAAGAATCCCCAGCGGTAAAGTGCTGGTCGGCGAGTGGAAAGACTCGGACGGAACCACGGCCCATGAAACGTCTGGCTGGCAGCCAGATCGCAAAGTGTTGCACATCACTGGTTACACCTCGGACGACGGCTACTGGCAGATCGAGCTATCCAAGATTGGAGAAGAGAGCTTGGAAGGCACACACCGCGGAGCCATGGCGGACGGCACAAGCTACGAAGGCGAGATTGTTTTAACCAAAACTGGTGAGCACGCGTGGACGTGGGAGTTCACCGGCAAGACTGGCGAGGGTACGGACTTAGAGATGAGCGGCAAAGTCGACCGAACCAAGGGTGATATCCGCCGCCGAAGTCTGCAATCGGTCCAGAACTGAGCGGAGAAGCCCGCCAAATGCGGGAGTCCACATCGGCAACTGTCTCAAGACGCAAAGCCGCTTCGCGCCCCGCTACGCAACGCTGGGCAGCATTTTGTGTCAAACGGTTCACCCGAAAATACAAGCACGACGCGCGAGCAAGTGAGTCGCCATCGAGTACACACTTGCTGGCGCTGCGTGCTTGTAAATCCATGCAAGAATGTTGCACAGCGTTGCCCGCTACGGCGTGACTGGATGTCTCGCAGGTCCGCTCTCACCGGCGGCCTGAATCTTCCGGCCAGGGTTCGCGGAAGGCGAACACGTGAATCTTGTCCATGGCACCGTCCGAGGCAACCAAGACCAAATCGAACTCAGTAATTTCAGCTTCTCCTGGGTCATCGATTCCGCAACAAACCGTGTGTTCGCAAGGTCCCACATAGCCTTCCTCACCACGGGCAACGATGCATTCCCCACAAAATGGGCAAAACAGCGTCAGTTCAGAGAGATCCGTTTGCAATGGTATTCGTGTCAGTGCGGGGCTCCTTGATGTAGGTGGAACAACGGTTCGTACCACACAAAACGCGGTTTCTGTGTTCCGAGTCCGCAGTCATTCTGGGGAGGTTTTCCTCCAAAGATCGACAAAAGACGGAGAATGCTGAAGCCTTAAGCGGACCTGGCTGTTGATGCGAAGATTCAATTTCGCATTCCGTAGGGCGCCAAATCTATAGGGGGAAAGAACTTCCCTTAGTGCACAAGAAAAAAGAGCCAGCGTTAAAGAAATGCTGACTGCTTGAAATACGCCTAAGAGGCGACCGAATGGTACGCAACAACAAGAGGCGTAGCTGTCAACATCGGGCAAATAGAAAAGCTACCCGGCATGGACTCGAACCATGAATGGCTGAACCAAAATCAGCAGTGTTACCATTACACCACCGGGCAGTCCCGAACGCGAAATCGCGTACCGGATCGGTCGGGAAGAATGCGACAAAACCATGCGGTATCTGACAGACAGATTTCCCAGACTGATTGTTCGGATAAGTTAGCTGGATCGATCGGAATTGACAACCGCAAACGCAAGCCTTTGTAGCTCAACGGCAAGATCTACGTCGACCGTGGAGACTTCGTCGTGCAGCGCCAAGCTTACTGGGGCAAAATTCAGTATCCCGGCGATGCCAAGGTCGGCCAAACGCCGGGCTAAGGCGGGTGCCGGGCCGACCGGAACCGCCAAAATTGCCATTTGGGCGTTAAGCCGAGGAACGATCTGCTCCAGGTCGTCGATGCCATAGATGGGGATACCGTCCAACTCGGTTCCAATTTTCGTGGCATCGGACTCGAAGATAGCCTGCAGTCGGAATCCTTGCTCGCGAAATCCTCGGTAACGCACTAGGGCCGTCCCCAGGTTACCGAGTCCGATCAAGATCGTGTTCCAATTGCCATCCGTTCCCAAGGCTCTGCGCAGGGCCTGTACCAGTCCGCTGACGTTGTATCCCACTCCGCGTTTGCCGAATTCACCGAACAAGGCCAAATCCCGACGGATCTGGGAGTCACTTAATCCCAAACGACGCCCCAGGGCGTTGCTCTTGATCGTCTCCGTTCCACCCCGCAGGAAATGTTGTAGCTCCCTCAAATAGAGTCCCAGGCGGCTAGCGGTCGCCGCAGGAATATCACCGGACCGAACGGAAGGGATCGCCTCGGACGCGGCGTCAGCTCCGAGTTTCACGGAATCGCCAGGCTGCTCGGAGTCGGACTCAGGCGATGGCATTTCACTCATCACTAGGGGTTCAGCCTGATCTTAGGGGGTCATCTTCCACATCCCAGCACGCTGGAAATCCACTCAGTTGAGCCGCTGCCCCTCGGCCGAGGGTCGCGGCCATCGGGCAAGTGTTGCGTGGGCAGCCGCCGGTGCTGGCTGCGTGGCAGTATAACCCGTTTCGCCGTTACAACCACTTCATCCTGTTCCAACGCCCCAACGACTTAACGCAAATAGCCGACTTTGCCAAGTTTCACCACTTCCCCTGTTCAATGCTTGCTTACTTGTCGATGTATCTGGTGCTAAGAGCAGATTCTAGGCGGATTGACCATCCTTCGCAGTCAGCAGCTCCTAGCTAAAAGCCACAGGTTCTGGAGGAGCCTGGGGATTTCAGTTAGCGGAAGCTCATTTGTGAGAGACGGCCGGGAAGCTTAATGCGTTCTGGAGATGCCTGCTTAACACCTTGGGCGAACTGGCGCCCACCAGATACTCATCCAGCACACGTAGAGATTCAGGAGAACGGGAAATGAGAAGGCTGTTATTGGTGCCGGTCATGCTCGCCTCGTTGGCAGCATTTTCCGGTCAAGCTAACGCCGCTTATTGCGGAACGATTAGCTACCAAGACGCTGGTGAAGCTGCTAGCAGTGGCTGCTGCGGAACCACCACCGTCATGAAAACAGTACGCCGAACGGTCTACGAGAAGAGGACCGAACAGCGTACGCGAACCGAATACCAGACGGTAACGGAAGACAAGGTCATCAATACAACACGTATGGTGCCTGAAACTCGTTATCGCACGGTAAACTACACCGTTCGTACACCCGTGTACGAAACGAAGACACGACAGTACACGGTAATGAAGCCAGTGTACGAGCAGCACACACGTCAGGTGTGCTACACCGTCAAGCGTCCTGTGTACAAGACTCACCAAAAGGAAGTCCAGTACACCGTGATGAAGCCAGTGTATGAGACCCACAACAAGGTCATCAACTACACTGTCATGAAGCCCGTGTATGAAACCCATACCAAGGTTATCAACTACACGGTCATGAAGCCTGTTTACGAGAAGCACGAAAAGGTTATTAACTACACCGTTAAGAAGCCTGTGTACGAAACTCGTGAGCGTGTTATCAACTACACGGTCATGAAGCCTGTTTATGAGCAGCACGAGCGAACGATCAACTACACCGTGATGGTTCCGACCCAGGAAACCCGCACGCGTGAAGTTGTTCGTACCATCACCAAGCCGGTTAACTACACCCGCACGATCACTGTCAACGGTGGTCACTGGGAAACCCAAACGGAAGAAATTCCTGGTCCTGTTCAGCGTCGCGTAATCCGCGAGCCTGGCACTTGGACCTGGGATCCCTGCCAGTGCAAGTGTGTATACTGCCCGGGTGAGTGCCGCGTAGAGTGCGTACAGTGCCCACCTCGTACGGTTTGCAAGAAGGTCTGGGTACCGACTTGCGAGACCAAGGAAATCAATTGCGTTCGTTATGAGCGTGAGTGTGTAACTGAGTGCGTTCCTTACACCGTCTGCAAGATGGTTCCTGAGTGCCGCACCAAGACTTGCACCTACACCACCTGCAAGATGGTTCCTGAGTGCCGTCAAAAGACCTGCACTTACACCGTATGCCGAACCGTATGCGAGCCCCGCAGCCGCACGGTTTGCTACACCACCTGCAAGATGGTTCCTGAGTGCAAGCAACGCACCTGCACCTACACGACCTGCAAGATGGTTCCTGAGTGCCGTACTCGTACCGTTTGCTACCAAACCTGCGAGTGGGTTTGCGAGCAGCGTACTAAGGACGTTTGCTACACCACCTGCAAGATGGTTCCTGAGTGCAAGACGCAAACCTACACGGTCTGCAGCTACAAGTGTGAAACTCGCTGCAAGCAAGTTCCTTACACTGTCTGCACGCCAGTTTGCGAGCAGAAGACGATCCAGGTTTGCAAGCGAGTTCCCGTTTGCGTACCTTACGAAGTTACCGTTTGCGTGCCTCGCACCATCTGCGAGCAAGTTCCGGTACAAGTTTGCTGTGACCCTTGCGGTTGCTGCTGCAATCCTTGCGGATGCGGTGACAGCTGTGGCGGTAGCTCTAGCTGCGGATCCAGCTGTGGATCTAGCTGCGACAGCGGATGTGACAGCGGCTGCGGTTGCTAAACTTACCAGCCCCTCCAATTCGAGATAGGCCTGTGATCGGGTCGTCACCAACGATCCGGTCCATGCCGATCCGGTAGGGTAAAAGAGCAGGCTGGTTTGGGAAAGCAAAGACGGAGTTAACGCTCCAACCAAATTGCAGCAAATAACACCTTCCACCCGTCCGGATGTTGATCTGGTGGAGTTAAGCGAGAAGCGGTCGGTTTGCCGTTCAGGTAACACCGGCCGCTTTTTTTATATGACACAAATAAAACACTTAAACCAAAACAAACAACCAGGATTAAGACATTATAAGCAAGATTTT
>JANSWS010000556.1 GCA_024743355.1 bacterium | reverse complement strand
CGCGGTGTAATGAGGTAAAAATTTCCTTCCACCTGACATGACATCGCACGCCTAAGTTGTGACGGCTAGCCACGGGCCTGAAAACAGCCACGCCCCTCGATGCATGCCTTGCGTTCCACGACTTGTTGGTCAGGACCGATCACATGCTGGGTCTTATTGCACCAGCAATCGAAGCGCGTACTGCCCTCTTCTTCGGGCGACTGGGGATCAGGGTTACCGGTGACGTAAATCGCCTTGCTGCGGAGGTACACACAGGGAGGCAGTGTGGTCTTTGCCTCAGATTCAAACTTTCTTGAGTATCCCATTGATTGCTCCATTTCTAAGATATCAGCTCGCCTGTGGCCACGCGATTGGCTGCCTTGGTAACGGGTTGATCAAGACCACCCGTTTCCATTCCAACGGCACGCAGCAATGCGCGTTTCACGGACACCGACGCCAGATGAATCTTGTACTCGTTGCCTGACAGAGGTCGTGCACCAAGGACGGCTTCACGTCCGGCAGTAGCCGCCGTGTCTTCGTTGATAGGCTGCCCGATAAGAGACTGGGCTGCTTCGGTTGCCAACCAGGGAGTGGGAGCGACTTGCCCGAGCACAATATCCGCAAATTCGACTCGATCCCCTGACATCTTGAGATTCACTGAGGCTGAGGCCAGCGGCTGGTCGGGCCCCTCGCCCTGGCGGACTTCGTAGGAAGCTGACAAGCGACCCTCCTGAGGCGGGATAATCACATGCGTGATCAACTGCCCAGGTTGCAGGCAATGCTCATTTTCGTCGTCCGACTGAGGTGTTTGGAACAGATCAGCAACTTGCCAATACTGTTCGTCTTCTTGGGAAGGACCCACAATTCGCAGCGAAGCATGCAGCGAGATCAAGGCCGGAGCCAGGCGAGATGCATGCACAAATTTGGCCGGCCCACGATTACCCAGGATGGCGTGATAGCGGTTATCGCCTTCCACCACCAGTTTCCCCTGATTTGCCAGCAGTCCGTGGCCATTGCGGTAATACCAGCAGGTCGGACGTCGCAGCAATTCTCCAACCAGGGTCCCTTGGGCTTGCAACTGAGGGCTGCTGATGCCTTTGATAACCTGAGTTATCGAGGGGAACAAACAGGTGGCATCGTGCTCGGCGACTTCATCGAGAGTCACCGCAGCACCCACCCAGGTATTTCCATCGCCATCGAGACGGACCGATCGGAAAGATGCAACTTGCTGGATGTTGACCACGCGATCAACTTCCTCGACGCCTTTCTTCAGCAAACCGACCAAATCGGTTCCACCGGCCAGAACCACGGATTTCTTGTTTGCCGTGGCGAGCAATTGAATGGCCTCGGATTCAGTGCGAGGCTGTGCGTATTCGAAATTTTTCATCGCGATTCATCCTCACGCAGTGCGTAGTGTATCGAGTACACGCTTAGGGGTCATGGGAAGTACGGGAACACGAACGCCCAGTGCATTGCACACAGCGTTCGAAATTGCGGCGGCACCGCTGATAGCAGGTGGCTCACCCAAACCGATCACGCCCCGGGACCGCTGACTTTCCGGTTCATGGAAATGCACGATCAGTTCACCAACGTCTCCCAGCCTGGGCAGTCGGTAGTCCGCAAGTTCTGCATTCACGAATACGCCCGTCTTGGGATCGTTGATGCGATGCTCGAAAAGCGCGGCGGAGATGCTCATGATCATGGCGCCGTAGACCTGGCTTTCGGCCGTCTTACGGTTCACCACCAAGCCGATGTCCTGTACGGCAACCATCCGTTTGATCTTGACCACACCGGTGTCGGTGTCCACCGCAACGTGGGCCATTTGGCAACCGCCCACATCCTGGCTGGACAATGGGCTCTGCGCTCCGCGCTCGTAGCTGGAGTTTACCTCGAGCGGTCGGATGCCGATCAAACTGCAAGCTTCCTTCCAAGTCAAAGACTTGGATTCATAGTTGCCAGGCACAAAGATCCGCCCGCCGGCAGCCTCCAGTTCATCGGCGGAAACTTCCAGCTTCTTAGCCACCAATTCGAAGATTTTGGCCAACGCATCCTGAGCAGCCCGGCGGTGCGATTCACTCACCGCACCGACTGTTGTGCTGCCTCCCGACGCACCGCTGAAGGGATACTTGGAACTGCCGATATTCACGTTTACCGCATCTACCGGCAAACCAAAGGTCTCGGCCAGTACCATGGCACAAATCGTCCGCGTCCCCGTTCCCAGGTCCTGGGTGCCGCAGTATGACTCAACACCACCGTTGGGATGAATCTTGAGCAGGCAGTTCGAGTTGTTCGCGGCACCACCCCATTTGTGAATACCAATCCCCAGCCCCTCGACTACTGAGCCGCGTTTGCGGCCTTTGCCATGAGGATGCCAGTGCTTTCTCCACTCGATCAAATCCGCGGCAATTCGCAGTTCTTCCGCATATAGGGCCGCCTTTTCGGGCGAATCGATATGCTCCAAGTTACGCAAGAAGATATCCAAGCTATCCGCTTGCATTTTGGCGGCCAAATCGTCGTACGCCGCCTGGGTCAACAAGCAAGCCTGCGGGTGATTCGGCGCCCTCCAAGCTCTTGCCGGCTCATTGTTGGTGACAATAGCCGTGGCCGTCACGCGACGGTTCTTGGGAGTAAAGACGTAGGGCACGACTCCCGCCGAGACCGTACCAGCCCGAAAACCCGAAGTCCCCCAGTGCTTGGAGTCCCAAACCTGAACCACCCCGTTAGCGTCCGCACCTAACCGCACATCGATATATCCCGAAGGGCGATTCCCCCCGATCTTCAACTCTTGATCGCGGGACAGCATGAACTTCACGGGCCGCCCGGTTTCCTTGGCGATTTTAGCGGCTGCAGTTCCCCAATAATCCGGGGCGAACTTGCTGCCGAATCCGCCGCCGATATAGTCGCACGTTACGTCCACTTGATCGGCGGCAATCTCCAACTCGTCGGCAAAACCATCATCCGTTCCGGACACGTTTTGCGTCGACAGGAAGACCTTGAGCTTGTCTCCTTCCCAGTGCAGTGTCGAGCCGTGAGGTTCCAAACAGCAGTGGGTCAAGGCATCGATGCCGTATTTACCTTCGACCACGTACTCGGACTTTTCCAGCAGCGACTGGATGACTTTATCTTCCCACTCTTCTTCGTCCTCATCGTCACCGGGCTCGCCCAGTTCCTCATCCAAATCGACCCCGCCGCCGGCCGGTCTAGTCAGCTTCTTTTCCTCGGCGGTCGCCAGATCATCATCGGCGGTGAATGGCTCCAGCAAATCGTATTGCACTCGAATCTTGGACACGCCCTCAGCCGCTGCGGCTTCGGTTTCGGCAGCCACTGCTGCCAGCAGCGTACCGTCTGCCTGAATCTCGACCGCTTCACCGCCGGGGCCAGGACCCATGATCGGATGCACCATCACGACCCCGGGGACTTTCTCCGCTTCGGAAAAATCCATGGCCAGCACACGGCAATGCGCATGCTCGCAACCGAGTGCCCGCACGATCAATTGGTTTTCCAAATTTTCATCGTAGGTGTACTTTGCGGTACCTGTGGATTTCACCATTCCGTCCAACCGGGAAACCCGTTTACCGATCAGACTGGCTTTGTGGTTTTCAGGCCAGTTGTATTGCACATCAGCCATTTTGATTTCCTTTCACAAGAGAAATGACTGCATCCAGGACATTGGCATAAGTACCGCAACGACAAATGTTGCCGTTGAGTCCCGCACGAATCTCGTCTTCCGTTGCATTGGGGTTCTTGTTGAGAAACGCTTTCACCGCCACGACAAAGCCGGGCGTACAGAACCCGCACTGCTGCGCATCGCAGTCAACAAACGCCTGTGGAACGGCATCGCCAACCATGCTTTCGCAGGTGGTGATTTCTTTACCGGCTACAGCAAGCGCCAAAGTGGTAGAAGCCATGGTTGGCTTTCCATCTACCAGAACCGTGCTGGCTCCGCTGCTGCCGTCGGAACTGACCGGTTTGTCGGCCGTAAATTTGAACTGATATCGCAGGACATCCAGCAATGTAGTTCGCGGCTTTACCTTGGCAGACTTTGATTCCCCGTTGACTTTCATGGTGATCGTAGTCTCACCATTGACAACTTGT
>JANSWS010000036.1 GCA_024743355.1 bacterium | reverse complement strand
ATCCGTTAGGTGAGATGGCGAGTGCGTCCAATTTGTCGCCGATGTTCAACTCGCGAAGAACTCCTGGATCTTTTATGGACCAGCGACGCAGACAACCATCGTGCCCCACCGTCAACAATTCCTTGCCGTTGGGTAACACGGCAACATCCGTTGCCTCTTCATCGTGTTTGCCTAACAGCACGGGCTGCGTTGGGCTGGACAGGCGGTCGAGCAACCACCATTCAAATCCGCGTTGATCGCGGACTTCATTTTGCCCAGACAGGCTCGGCACATGACGTGATAGAAACTGCCTTGAGGCATCTGTATCGCCTTGTGCGTAGGCCCGAAAGGCGGCCGCTACATCGGACACGTAAACCTGTCGGCTGAGACGCTGCTGACTGACATTCAGCTGTTGGTTGGCGCGGGCTAGCCTTTCGTTCAGTAAGCTGAGTCTCTGGCCGTGAAAGAACTGAGTCAGCATGATCAGCAGGCCCGTGAGTACAACTGCGGTTCCAATGCCGAGCGTCTTTCTTGGATTAGCCACGGTCCATCGCATCAGGCGGTCGGCGGTTCCTGGCAGTCGCGCCGAGACTGCATCTCCGGCTTTGAAACGCAGCAAGTCTTCGGCCAGGTCCGCAGCCGATGCGTAACGGTCTTCGGGCCGGTGCGACATAGCCTTGAGAATAATCGCCTCCAGCGGTCGCGGGATCTGCGGATTGAGTTTGGAAGGGGCTCGCAGCTTGCCCGCGGCAATTTCCAAAAGAACGCGAAATCGTTCGCCGTCATGCGGCCGATGCAGGGTAGCCAGCTCGTACAAGGTGGCTCCCATCGAATAAACATCGCTCCGCTGGTCGATTTGCCGAGAGTCGCCCGTCGCTTGTTCGGGGCTCATGTAGTTGGGTGTGCCGATGACCTGACCCGTGTGCGTTACAACCGTGTGGGCCTCGCCCATCGAGGCCAAACCAAAATCGGTTAGCCACACGTGCCCAGAGCGATCGAGCATAAGGTTGGACGGCTTGATGTCTCGATGCACGACTCCCTGATCATGTGCGGCTTGGAGTGCGCCACAGGCCTGGGCAACCAAGGCCGAAATCTGCGCAAAGTATTCACAGCCTGGATGTGAAATTTCCAGCTCCCGCCAGATCGCCGCGACTTTCTCGTTTTGCTCGGTATCCTTACCCTTGGTGACGATGTCACTAGAGCGAGTTTTTCGCTGAACCTTGGGCGATATTGACGGGTCTGGCCGATCGGTGGAAGCAAGCGTCTTGGAGTCGTATGCGGTCACGTCGCCGGAATCGGCAGCTCCCCAGCCGGCATCTTGTTTTTTCCAGTGGATCAAATCGGCCAGGGTGCAGCCGTCGATCAACTGCAATGCCAGATAGGAATAGCCCCCATCCGTACCATAATCGAGTAAGGGCACGATATGCGGGTGTTCGACATGCTGGATTGCCTGGGCCTCGCGTCGAAAACGCTGCTCGGCTGTCGGCTCCGCGGTAAGTCCACCGTCCAGCATCTTTAGCGCGGCTTGGCCGCCACCATCGAGGCGAGTCGCCTGAAAGACACGCGACATACCTCCGCGACCAATCTGGCGTTCCAGCCGATAAGGGCCAATACGACGTTGGTCGAGGAAATTCGTGGGGGAGCCAGCCACAGGTCCCGACTGCAACTGGCCCGTGTTCTCGTGAGTCCAGTTCCTGAACCGCAGGTTGCGTTCCACGAACTTGAGGAACTCGGTCCGATGCTCTGGCCAGCGGGACACAAACTCATGAGCCTCCACATCCGAGCCACGGTCTAATTCGTCAAGATACGCTGCTATTACCTCGTCCAGCGTAGGCGTGTCAGATGCGGTCACGGAGCGGGATCCTCGAACTCAGCACGCAACTCTTCAGGAAGCACCGTGTAGAGATCGTCCAAGGCCCTTCGCAACAGGCCGGCGATTCTACCCAAGCTGCTGTCCATGATCGCGGCTATCTCGCGAATCTTCTTGCCGTCAAGATAACGCAGTTCAATGACCCGCCGGTAATCGTCTGGCAATTGCTGTAAGGCGGCCGCAATGATGATCGCTCTCTCCCCCTCAATGACTTCCGTTCTGGGGCCGGCTTGTCCCGATCGCAGATGATTCCATACGACGGACAAATCCGCGATGTCATCATCCTCCCTCGAAACCAACTCGCCGACTTCTCGGCCAACATCCCGCAGCTGCAGCGAGTGGTGCTCATGCAACTGCGACAGGGTGCGTCGCAGGATTGTCTGTTGCCAGGCTATGAACTCCCGATCCGATTTCCCTTGAAATGCACGGAATCCATCGGTGGCCGCGACCAAGGCTAGTTGCACGACGTCCGACTCGTCAAATCGAGTTCGAAACCGCTGGCGGATGTGACGCCGGGCCACCAACTTGAGCAATGGCCGACACTGTACGAGCAGCGACTGCAGGGAATCACGATTCCCGGCACGGGCCATTCTCAGGCTGCTTTCCAGATCGATGGAATCAATGCGCTGCATGGGAGCTCATCTTTCGATAGGTTCCCCCCGCCTGGTCGGCTGTGGTTCTAGCCTGGGGAGTGGGGGGAGGGATTTCCGCCGCCTTTCGAACTGCGGCATGGACATGCTGCCATGCGAATCAAGGAGTTTCTTGAAAAGTGATCATTTCGCGCAAAACGACAACGGGTTTTGGCCACCAGCCTGTTAGGTCGCCCGCTATTCATTATGCCGTTCCGGACTCTCTTTCTGCCATGTCTTTTGCCCGAATTAGTACAAAAGTTGATGGGCCCAAGCTGCGGCGTCTCAGGGAAAGCCTGGGGTGGACGCAGGAAATGGCGGCCGAAAGGTCGGGTTATTCTTGCCGTTTGATTCGCAAATTGGAAAGTGGTGGACCGGTCGATTGTCAAACCTTAAGCGATGTGATGGAAGCCTACTGCGAGTATGCTCGCCAAGCCGCACTACCTAACCTAGACCAATTCTTTCCAAGGGAAACCGCCGTCGACTGGGGGCATGCCGCAGAATCCTTGCTGAGGGCAGCCTACAGCCGGCAAGATTGGGCAAGCTTCCAAGCATTGCTCCGCCCACAGGTGCAACTCGTGGCCAATGGTCGTCTTTATCGCGGAGAACAGGCTGTCCTAAAAAGATACGAAGCGCTGGTCGCAGCATGGAAGCCATGCCATTTTTTCATGGACCAATTGCTTGAAGACGAGGGGAGGGTAGCCATCTACTGGCGCTGCCAATCGGCGGCGGACCCAAAATCACTCGTCGGCAATCCCGATAAAACGGTTCATGGGGGAGCCGGACCAGGATCGACGGCCCTGAGAAACATCCATGGAAATACGTTTTTCGTATTTAGGACGAACGGCATTGCTCAAATACGGGAATTCGTCGCATTTGAGGCGGATGATCACGGCGGCGTCTAATCGCGGATAGCTGCAGTGTGATTAGGGCGCCGGAAAGTGATTAGGCCGAGCCACTAATTGTCGAGTCCCGCGAGCAAGGCTTCCACTTTGGGGACAACATCACCCTGATAGGTGAGACCGTCTTCGCCTGAATTTCCCTCACCTAGTTGATAGGCTAGACTACCCGTGGCATCGTAGATCAAGATGGCTGGGATCGAGCTTATGTCAAGCTTGCCCCGCAGTTCCTCGTCTGTCTCACTGGAAATAAGATTCGTGAGCTGAGCGTTCTGCTCGGTGAGAAAGTCCAGAACTCTGCTCTCGTAGCTCTCGACCGGCTTCTTCTTCAAGCCGATGTAGTCGACATTCACGGAAATGCAGGCGATGCGATCTCCGTATTTCTGTTGCAATGCGACCAGATTGGGGAATTCACGCATGCATGGCAAGCAGGAAGTGCTCCACACATCGACAACCACGATTTTTCCTACACGCTTGGCGATCTGCTGCTGAAGAAGCTCGTAATCGGCTTGTATCAATTGGATGGATGAGGCTTCGGAAATCTGCTCGGCCTGTGGTTCGTCGCTTGGATCCGACGAGGCATTTTGCTTTTCATCTGCTTCCACTGGGTCACTTGCCCACCGGATTCCGGTAGAGGCAGCGGGGGTGGCGGGAGAAGTCGGAGTTTCCGAGCGAACGCGAATGCTGGAAGCCGACGTGACCCCCGATCCCCAGCGAATACCGGAGCCGTTGGTAGAGCCCGAGCCCCATTGCACCTGGGATCCGCCGGTTACTCCCGAGCCCCAATTCACTCCCGATCCTCGCGTGACGCCTGATCCCCACGTCATACCGGAACCCCAAGTAACCCCCGAGCCCCAAGTCATTCCGGAAGACGTCATTCCAGAAGAGGTCAAGCCCGAGCCCGTCCAACCCGTAGATGGCGACCCGTAAACAACCCAGCCGCCACCCCCCTTGGCCTCACGCGGGGGCAGGGTAGGCATGGTTTCCACAGGCTGGTTACAACCTGACAGGAGGGCTAGAACAAAAAGACAGCTGAGCGATTTCCCGAATTTGTGCATGGGTCTTCTGATGGGCGATAATCGGCTTCAACGCGGACATGAAAGTATGCAAGCGCAAATTCGCAGCCAACTTGCGCAGACGGAATTCGATTCCTATCTTTCATAGTTTATTCTGGACCCGTCCATCTGGCTATCCATAGGTTCGTGAGGAAGTTGGCAGGAAAGTGGTTGTTTCTTCGGAATCTGCGTGTTTCGAGCGTATTTCTCCCTTTGTCGCTAATCCTGGCGCTGGGAGCGGAGAGTACTACAGCTGGAACATGGTCATGTATGCTGGCGGATGAAATATACTGGCGGGCTGGTATTCTTTAGGGTTTCGTCGCCCCATTCATGGCATCGCGGGTGCCACGATGCAGCGAAAATAGAGCGAGAAGATCAGGAAACATGCTGCACAATATCGACCCGGAGAGTCTAGGACCGCGTGGCGAGGCCATGGCAGCGGCGGTCGGCAAATGCGTGCATTGCGGATTCTGTTTGCCGGCCTGTCCGACCTATCAAGAATTGGAAAGCGAGATGGATTCGCCGCGTGGGCGAATCCTGTTGATGAAATCCGTGCTGGAAGGGAGTTTGGAGGAAGAGCAGGCACAACCACACATCGATCGTTGTTTGGGCTGTCTGGCTTGTGTTACTCACTGTCCGTCTGGCGTCGAATACGGTGAGCTGATTACTTCTTATCGAAGTCATGTGGAAGATCATCAGCATCGTCGCAGGTTCTCACTGCGAGATTGCCTGATGCGTTGGACCCTGCCCTACGCGAATCGGTTTCGATGGGCTGTCAGAATGGGGAAGCTCACGCGTCCGCTGGCGCGCTTTGCCCCCAAGTCGTTACAGCCGATGTTGGATTTGGTGCCGGAAGACCTTCCACCTTCTTCGCCGCTGCCCGAATTCTCGCCGGCGGTGGGGCAACGCCGTGGGAGCGTGGCGATGCTGGTGGGTTGTGCTCAGCAAGTGCTTGCACCAGATATCAATGCTTCCGCGGTGCGGGTTCTCAACCGCAACGGTTACGACGTCATCCTGCCCCGAAATCAAGGCTGTTGTGGCGCGCTGGCTTGGCATACCGGTGAGGGGCAGCTGGCGAGCAAGTTCGCGCGGCAGCTGATTGAGACGGTTCCGCAAGATGTGGATGCCATGCTGACCACGGCTGCTGGCTGTGGTTCTGCGATTTCCGAGTACCCGCTGCTGCTCGCCGGTTCCAAATGGGAAGCCGCCGCCAAGCAGCTGGCGGACCGCACTATGGACATCTCGGTATTTCTGGATCGCATCGATTTGCAGCCCATTCCCGGGTTGGATCGTCCCAAGCGGATCGCCTATCACGACGCCTGCCATCTGGCACACGCGCAGAAAGTTCGAGCCGAGCCGAGACGATTGTTGCGGCGCATTCCCGGACTGCAACTCGTTGAAATCGCGGATGCGGACACCTGTTGCGGATCGGCAGGTACCTACAACATCGAGCAGCCAGAAATCGCCGGTCGGCTGGGGGCACGTAAAGCCACCAACGTGCTGGCCACCCGAGCCTCGGCTGTGGTTACCGGAAACATCGGATGTTTAGTGCAAATCGAAAAACATCTCAAAGAACAGGGGGCCGAGGTACCGGTCCTGCACACTGTGCAGGTCTTAGACCGTGCCTATCGGAAGAATCTAAGCTAGCGCAAATTACCTAGTTATCCCACTCAATTATGGCTTCCAATCTTGCCGATAGCTTGCTTGGCATTAAGCACGTTGTTGACCTGTTTAAGAGCGACATGAATGGATGCTCGTCGCATCGCACACCTTATTGAATAGCCTGGTCGGCATTTGTTGATCTGTGTGGATCATGACTCAGAAAGCCAAGGAGTGCCTTGCGGCGATCGATGATTCGGCGCCCTAAAGATTGGTTGACTCAGTTTCCCTTGATTCTTGTGGAGAGGATTAAACGGAATATGACGCCATCTCAAGTCGTGAAGGACAACGAATTTGAGGCTGTGCGTGAATACGTGCGAGATGAGCTTTGCGAGAGAAATGAACTCGAGAAAGATGCTTTTCAAATGTCGGAAAGGCTGCTGGTTCGTCGTGGAAAACCCTGCGGCTTCTATTTCTGCATTTATGGTCCCCGTAGCGTTCGGCTAACTGCAGTGTGGGATTTGCAAAAGAACCTGATCTTGTTCTATGACTCGCTTGGTCGTCGCGCAGCGAATCACCCGGCACCGAATTTCGGTTAGATAGCGCCTTTACTTTACGTAAGGAAGTCTTTGGAAAAAGCAAGAACCTTTCCGAAAAACTCAGGAACCGCGGCTGCTGCCTAGACGGCAAACAAAATCGCGGCTAACGCCTAAGCGGCTAATTGTTTTCGGGTTGGTTCTGAGCCTGAATGGCTCAAATCCAAAGTGTGAAATACATGGATTGTTGAAATTCGCAGCTATGCAAGCTGACTTCACCAACGTGGGTCACAGCAGTTGCGAATGTAAATCAGGAGGCTTGCAAAAGTGTTGATTCTTTCGCGCCGCGCTGCGGAGAGTATTTGTTTGGGCGATGATATCGTTTTAACGATCGTCGCGGTTGGCAATGATCGGGTCCGCATCGGCGTGAAAGCACCGCCTGATATACGCGTCTTGCGTAACGAGTTGGAGGTTCAGGAGCTGACAATCCCCTTTCCGGAGCAGCAGATCCCACATTGCGTGGATACTGAGGCCGGGAAACAGCCAGCACCTCCAGCTGCTTGTTGGAACGCAAAACGCGAAGCTGCCTGAGGCAGTTTGATTTTTTTTCGATCCATGGTTTGACCCAGACTAGCCGCGGCTCCCGTTGCAGGGGCTGCGGCTTTTTGCGTTAATCCCCCGCGGACGTTTCCAAGCCCATCCGCAGCCTGTGTCCATTCGCTCAGCGCTGCCGACGGATCGAGCCCCACCCGTCAACGCTCATGGGACCCGCGACCGCGGGCTCCAGCCACCAGCTTTTGCCTTTGGAGCTCCCGCTCCTTTCTGCCTGGCATAGCTGCGTTTCTCCCGCAGCCTCTCGCAACGGGCTGGGTACGAAACCAGCGATTGTTTCCTACTATTGGTAGACTCCGCCAAGCGGCGTACCATATGGATTGCCAATCCCGCTACGATATAAACTGTTGGCAACAAACCCAAAATAGGTCGTTCCGAACAATCCCCAATCGGGGCGGCGAGTTACGTAGCCTTCCCCCGAGTCGCAAATTGCATGCGTAGATCGGCAGTCTACCGACGAGATCGACGTAGGGAGCTACTCCCAGGTGGACGGCGCTCCAGTAAGTCCTGCTGGACTTAAATCCTACTGGAACATGGCAATGGATTGGGCTCGAGGCTGACACTTACCTTTTTTGAATGTCGCACGCAAAGTGCATTGAAATCGGAGTGATTCGGATGAATCGTTATGCGAGTTTGCTCGGTCATCGAGTTGGATTGCTATGTGTTGCACTTGCGTTACTGACCGTGGCATCCCCAGCAATGGTCGAACCAGCCTGGGCGCAAAACGCAGGCCAGGCCAAGTTGGACGAGGCTACCGACCGAAAAATTGACGCTCAGACCCCGGCGGATCTGGAGAAGGTCATCGAGCTGTGCGAAGAGGCCCTACAGGCAGGGCTCGACGAGGGTAACAGTCAGATTGCCAAGCAACTGCTGGCTTCGACCGCCCTGCAACGCGCTCAGATGTTGGTCCAGCGGCTTCCCCAAATGGCGAACAATGCGAATGCCGTAAATAGACTTAAGCGTATGACCATGGCTGACCTGGAGAAAGCCATTGAGAATAACCCGGAATTGGCAGATGCCTACATGCTGATTGCCAGACTGGAAACTTTGCCCGGGGGAAGTCGAGAGAATGCCCTGGAGAATCTCGACAAGGCCGTTGAGCTACTGAAAGACCGGCCCGTAGACCAATCGAAGGCCTATATTCTGCGGGCCGCCATGCAGGAAAACAACGAAGCTAAACTCGCCGATCTAGAGAAGGCGATCGAGGCTGATTCGACCAATGCCGAGGCATGGCAGATTCGCATCGCGTTGCAGATGGCGATGGGTAAGCTTCAGGAAGCTGTTGAGGACGCGGAGCAGCTGTTGGAGAGGGACGAATCCAATATGTTTGCTTTGCAGGCTGCGATTCAGTCTTTGTTGCAATTGAACAAGACGGATGAGGCCATTTCGATGCTCAGCAAGCGAATTGAAAAGGATCCGAAGAACGGTGTCTTTTACCGAGTGCGTGCGCAAGCATACATGCTGGCCGGTGACGAAGATCTAGCTATGGAAGACTTGAACAAGGCCATCGAGATCAATAGTCGCGATTTCGAGTCTTTGGTTATGCGCGGTCAGCTCTTCTATGATCAGGGTGAAATCGAGAAAGCCAACCGCGACATCACAGACTCTCTGTTGATTGAACCCGACTCCGTCCAAGGCGTCTTGATGCGAAGTTTGGTCGCCGCACGCGAAGAGCGTTACGGTGATGCGATCGCAGATATGGAAATGCTAGTCCGGGCGGATCCAAGCAACTCAGCCTGGGTCATGCAATTGGCTTCCTACTATCAAATGGACAATCGACCCAGGCGAGCCATCAGTCTGCTGGATGAATTGGTGCGACGCGACAGCGATGAATGGCGGGCCATGCGTCTACGAGGCGATGCCAAGCTGGCCATTGGTGAGCATGTATCCGCCATCGAGGACTATGAAGAAGCTATCCGCGTACTGGAAAAGTCAAGGGAGGTTTCCGAAGATACAGCCAGCACCGATATCGACTACAGTGGTCTGCTGAACAATCTGGCTTGGGTACTCGCGACCTCGCCCAATGATGAACTGCGGGACGGTGAGAAATCGGTCGAGCTGGGTTTGAAGGCCTGCGAAGCGACCAATTACGAAGCCGCCCACATTCTAAGCACGCTGGCCGCCGGCTATGCCGAGGTCGGAGATTTTGAGAATGCCAGGAAGTGGTCGTCCAAGGCCGTGGAACTGGGCGAAGCCGAGGGCAATGAGCAATTGGAGCAGCTCAAAGAAGAGCTGGAACAATACAAGCAGGATAAGCCTTGGCGCGAGGAACAGCAGACTAAGGAAAATGAGAAGCCTCTTTCAGCGGCTTCCGAGACAATCGATACCTGATGTGCTGAACGAAGGCCATGTCAAACAGCAGTAATCCCTTTCAGCCAAGCCCTGATGCTCAGGAGCAAGCTCACGATCGAAAATCGTTGCTGAAATTGCTGCCATGGCCTTTCTCCCTGCTTTTGGCGACAACCTTGGGGGTTTGCTATTATCGGGCCAACCTCCAGTCAGGCGGCGGAGAGTTTTTCTTTTCGATGGTCGTGTTTGGTGCCCCCTTGGGAATGCTGCTGCTCAGCTCGATGGTCATGCTGAGAGACACACAGGCGCAGAAGTGGTCTTGGCAGGGTGTATTCGTTTCCGCCGGTTTCGCCGTGCTCATCAGCTTGGCCGCGTTTATCGCATTTGCGACCAGCTGCTGCTTCACCAACGTGATGGTTGGCGGTTTCACGCTTTATCCGGAAAATATTCCGGACTGGACCGCGGGACTTACCTCGAGTGCCTTTCGGGGCGGATTGGTAACCCTGGCAGCTACTTTGCTGGGTTGCTGGATCGTCATGCTGCTGCAACGTCTGCGAGCGGCCACCCGACAGCGCCGCAACGAACTGGTTCCACAGGCTGAGGCTGAAATAAACATCTGAGCACTTGAGGGCAGGGATCTGAACCTGCCGATCACCCAGCGCACCTAGCACATTGCTTCATGGAAAGGGCGAGCTATGCGAATAGATATCGAATATTGCCAGCAGTGAAACTACAAGCCACGGGCCGCCAGTTTGGCGGCCGAATTGCGACGGTCTTTCCCGAAAGCGGAAATACAACTGACGCCCGGGCGCGGAGGCTGCTTTGAAGTGAGCCACAACGGTCGCATGGTGTATTCCAAGAATGCAACCGGACAGTTTCCGCAGGATGGCGAGGTGCTCGAACGGCTCAAGGCGGCAGAGTAGTTCAGTCGGACACGGTCTTTCGCCTGCGGATGGCAAGGCACACCAGGCTGCCCAACAGGGCAGCCCGTGGCGTTTGGGGCTTATTTTATTGGTCTGGTGTTTTCTGACCGCTGCCGGAGTAGCGTTGTTGGCTGAGGTCGCTGTAGTAGCTCTCCACCATCTGCTTGCGATTGGCGGCCCATTCTCTCTCTTGCAACTTGGTGGATTGCAGGAGATTGAGTTCGCTGCGTACCTTCAATTCTTCCAATCCCAGCTGTGCGTAATACTTGTTGAGATAGGCGGCGTTCGCAGTCAGTAATTGGCGGGCTTCCTCGACTTTGCCCTCATCTCGCAGGAGCGTGGCCTGGCGATTACGCTCATTGGCAATTTGCACGACACAGGCTGACAGTACCGTCTTGTCGATCTGCTGCTCGGCAATTTCTTTGTCATCCGAAAATCGAACTTGAACCGAGCTCGTAAGCTTGTCTGTGGTGTCGGTCAACATGTTCAGGTATTCAGTGGAGACACGGGCGACCGGACGTACGGTGTTGGCTTCGCCGAAAGGGATTTCCAACTCGAGCACGAAATAGCGCTGTTGTTGCGAATAGAGTTGTCCCAATTCGATCTCCACTTTTTGGCCAGAGATCACGGCGGGGTAGTTCAGTAGCTTCACGGGACGCACGCCATCACTGAGCTCAACGTGAATGCTAATGTTTTGTGCTACTACACTTAGAACGTCATCAAATTCTCGTTGAAAGACCGCAACCAGGCTGTCAGCGTCTTCAATAAAAACATGATTGCCGCTGCTGGCAAGCGCCAAGCGACTCATTAATTCTTCGTTGTATCCCAGGCCAAGGCCCATGGTAGAAACGCTGATGCCCTCTTCCAGCAGTGATGCGCCCAGCTCTTCCAATTCGCCCGGGGTAGAGGGGCCCACGTTGGCCAAGCCATCAGAAAGTAGAATCACCCGATTCACACGTTTTCGATCCAAAAACTTCCGCAGTTCCTCGGCGCCCTTCAAGACACCGGCATGCAATGCGGTATTGCCACCTGCGGAAATCTGCTGGATCTTTTGCTGGATTGATTCGCGGTCTGAGGCTTTGGTCGCGGGCACCAGTACGGAAACTGATGTGTCGTAAACGATGATGGATACAATGTCATCTTTGCCAAGGCGATCCACGGCCTGCAGTGCCGCTTTGCGAGCTTGCGCTATCTTTTCCCCCTGCATGGACCCGGATTTGTCAATGACAATCGCCACATTTACCGGGTCACGCTGCTCTGCCTCAGGAATCTCAAACCCGGTCAAGGCAATCCGCAGATGGTTGGTGCCGCACGGACCATCTTCGACCAACATAGTGGGATAAGCCAAGCCCACATCCAGTTGCAGTTGTTTGGCAACACAAACGCCTGGCGGGCAAGTAAAAAGTATCAACAAGCAGGCAAAAGTGGGCATGCGTAACATGACTGAGTCTCCTGATTTCCGGCTTCGGCGAGGCCAATATTCCGTGCGGCCAGACATGCTTGGCATGTCAGTGACTACGGAAGGGCTCCTCGCCCGGTTAGTTATGTGTGCAGGAATAAACGCGGCTGACCCCACAAAAGTTCCCGGAAACCCAACCGACAGAGCCATAGTCAGTAAAATATTGGCTAGCAGAGGTGTCAGCTTTGGATTTGCCAGCACGAATTGCCAGCGAGTGTGTACTTGATGGCGACCGAAACTCACTCGCGCTTCGTGCTTGTCTTTTCGGGCAAGCCGCTCGATACAAAATGCTTCACAGCGTTGCCCATCCGGCCGGCATTCTGTATTTGGAAGATTATCTCCTGCAGTTACGGTGCCGGTCACTCCCCGACTATGAACGGAAACTCAAGAATGCTTCGCATCCAGGCCCTTTTTTGTTGCTTGCTGATAGGGACTTCTGTCGTTGCACAGGAGCGGGGTTACCGCCTACTGGTGGCGGACTCATCGAAGGGACGCATTGCCATCGTAGCCGAGGACGGGTTGCTCGCCTGGGAATATAAAATCGGTCCGCTGCACGATCTGCATAGCTTGCCCAATGGCAATGTCCTCTTTCAGAGTGATTGGCGAACGATCATCGAAGTCGATCCGAAGACCAACCAGTTGGTTTGGAGTTATCAAGCAGGAAAAGACGCGAGTGGCCGGCGAGTCGAGGTTCATGCCTTTCAGCGTCTGGAAAATGGAAACACGTTGATTGCTGAGAGCGGCATTCCGCGAATTATCGAGGTCGATGCTTCGGGGGAAATTTCACATGAGATTGCGATCCAGGTCAGCCAATCCCATCCGCATCGCGACACGCGTTTAGTTCGCAAGCTGCCATCGGGGAACTACCTGGTTTGTCACGAAGGGGATGGTCGTGTCACCGAGTATTCCGAGACGGGAGCCATTGTTTGGGACTATCAAGTTCCCCTGTTTGATCGACCACCAGCCAGCGGCCATGGCCCAGAGGCATACGGCAACCAGTGCTTTGCCGCGCTGCGTTTGGATAGTGGCAACACGCTGATTGCTACCGGCAATGGCCATCGAGTACTGGAAGTCACGTCCGCCAAACAGATCGTTTGGAAGTTGGAGCAAGACGAATTGCCCGCGGTGCAACTGGCCTGGGTTACCACCCTACAGGTGTTGCCATCTGGCAACATTGTCATCGGCAACTGCCATGCTGGAGAAGAGAATCCCCAAATCATAGAAATTACCCGAGAAAAGAAAGTGGTCTGGCAATTCCACGACTTTGAGCACTTCGGCAATTCACTGACTAACAGTCAGGTGTTGTCCATCGATGGTTCACCCATCATTGCCAGGCCGGGCGTGGATCGATAACCGCGATCACGATCAGTTACTTCCTGCGACGGCTTGCATCATCAGTCCGCACAAATAGGCTCCATAAGTGCCCAGCGCATAGCCCAGTACGGCAAGAAGCACGCCGACGGGAGCGAGCGACGGATGAAAAGCCGCGGCCACGACGGGCGCACTCGCTGCTCCTCCGATATTCGCCTTACTGCCAACGGCCAGAAAGAAATAAGGTGCCCGAATGATGTAGCCCACTACAAACAGCAGGCTCACATGAATGGCCATCCAAACCAGCCCTACCGCGAAGAGTCCAATGTCATCCACGATGGCCCGCAAGTCCATTCCCAGGCCGATGGTTGCGACCAGCACAAAGATGAACACCGTTCCAACTTTGGATGCGCCGGCCCCCTCCAGATTTCGAAGACGGGTAAATGAAAACGCCACCCCCAGAGTCGTGGCCAAGACAATCAACCAGAAGAACTGTGAATCCAAGCTGAGTTTCTTTAGCTCCGGCGCATGCTCGGCGATCCAAGGCGCGATCTGGTCTGCTGCGAAGTGAGCGGCTCCCGTGCAGCCAAAGCCTATGGCAAGAATGGCAAACAGCTCTGTCACCGACGGAATGCGAGTTGATTTCAGCGAGAACTCCTCCATTTTATTCTGCAGGCGGGTGACGCTGCTCGCGTCCGCTTTGAAGATACGATCGATCTTTCGATGCTGGCCAATGCCTAGCAAAAGAAACATCATCCAGAACTCGGCGACCAGCACATCGACGGTAACCATCACCGAGAACATCGAGTCGGGTGTTTCGAAGATTTCTTTCATCGCTGCTTGATTGGCTCCGCCGCCAATCCAGCTGCCGGCTATGGTGGCCAGTCCTCGCCAAACTGCCTCCGGACCTTCGCCGCCAACCAGTTCGGGCTTGAAGGCGCCGACAATCAGCATCGCTAGTGGGCCGCCCAGTATGACACCCAGGGTGCCAGTTAGAAACATGATCAAAGCCTTGGGGCCGAGCTTGAAAATCTCCTTGAGATCGACACTCAGCGTAAGCAATACCAGACTAGCTGGAAGCAAATAGCGGGAAGCGACGAAATAAAGCTGAGAAGCTTTGGGGTCCACAATGCCTAGCAGAGTCAGCAAGGATGGGACAAAGTAACACATCAACAGCATGGGAACGATGTTGTAGAACCCACGAAACACGGCGATGTCGCTGTTGCTGCTCCAAAAGATAAAGCCCAGAATCAACATCAACATGCCAAACACAACCGCATCATTCGTGACCCAAGCCGTGCGAGGCTCCGGAGAGACTTGCTCGGTGTTATTGGCTATTGGCGGCGTGCTGCCATCGGCTTCGCCGCCATCCGCGATGTTCGAAGCCTCTTGCGAATTCGAGGCTGGGGCGGTCGTGTTTGTCTGGTTTTCAACACCTGTATTGCTAGCATTGGTCGTGCCCTGGGCGAATCCCAGCAAAATAATGGCCGCGGCAAGCAAGTAGCGGATATCGGGAAGGTCGGATTTCATGTGCGGCAGTATACCGAAATCTGAACGCTCTACACCGCTGTCTTGCAATCAGATCTGGCTTCGGCTGGGGCTCTTCGCTGTTTTCGGACCGGCCTAAGCGTCGCGCAGAGATACGACCGCCGAGCGTGCTCGCGCGAGAAAGTCTGCCTTGGGTTCACCGGCTTCCAGCCAGATTGGGTGTCCAATGGTGATGCTGCTCAAGAGCGGGACGGGCATCACTTCGCCTCGCGGCAAAATGCGATTGAGATTCTCCATGTACACCGGCACCAATTCCAGATCGGGCCGCTTCTTGGCGAGATAGTAGATTCCACTCTTGAACTCTCCGGTCTCTCCGTCTTCAGCTCGGCTGCCTTCCGGAAAAACAATCAACGAGTAAACATCACCAATCTCATTGATCATCAAATCCACCGGACTTTGGTGTACCTTGATCTTCTTGCGGTCGATCAGCAGGGCGTTAAAGGAGCGAGCCAGGTGCCGTTTCCAGCGGGTCTTGTCCCAGTAGTCCTTGGCAGCCACGGGACGCGTTACGTTCCTGATCTCCATGGGCAATGCAGACCACAATACAACCGCGTCCAGGTGACTGGTGTGATTGGCAAAGTACACACGTTGGCAGGTGTCGGGTTGACAGTCGATCCAACGCACGGTGTATCCGCTAAAAAATCGTGCCAGCAAGATGATTGCGTTGCCTGTCAGCTTCATCATCAAGTCTTGCATGGGCGACGCGGATCGGTTGGGACGATCCGCATTTGAGGTCAGCTTGCGTGGTTGAATGGTGGCCGCCATGATTGCCGTCCGTTTCGAGTGAATTGCGTTCCATCCCGCGGGGCCCGACTTGACCGCCATCTGAAGCTGGAATCAGCCCTTCTTCTAGTCTGGCGGCAGACGAAACCGCAGTGTTCTAAGGATAAGTGAGAGGCACCTAACAGGCAAATGGGCAGGCCTTGGTGTTTCGTGAATTGTTTGCAAGTAGTCTGCAGGCACGACCAGCATTGTCGGACACTTGCCGAGTCGGGCTCGTCTAGCGGTGAATCCAAGGTGGGCTGATTTTTGCTAAGATTTGCACTTTGGTTACGGGGCACGAGGTCCTAGTCCTGGTTCTGGCACGGGACCCGGCCCTAATCCGGGGCTCTTGGCTGAGCGAGCAAGGCAAACGCAAACAACGAGGTAGTAATGAGCGGCGATTCAGCACCTGTTTTTCTAGCGGTCGATCTGGGTGCTTCCGGCGGACGCGTATTGGCCGCGCAGTGGGGTGAGCAGGGAATTGGGCTTGAGGAAGTGCATCGCTTCGCCAACGGTGGAATTCCCGTGGGTAAACGTCTGGTTTGGAGTTTGACGGGACAATGGCAGCAGGTCTTGGATGGCCTGACTCGGGCCGCTACTCAGTACGGCGGCAGGATATGTAGCGTGGGCGCCGACACCTGGGGAGTGGATTATGTCCTGCTGGATCGCAACGACGATTTGGTGGGGCCCTGTTTTCACTATCGCGATCCTAGAACGCAGGGAGTGATGAGTCAGGCATTTGAGCGGGTGAGTCGCGAACAGATCTTTGCCGAGACAGGCTTGCAGTTCATGGAGATCAACACCGCCTACCAACTGTATTCCATGCGTTTGGAGCAGTCGCCATTGCTGGATATAGCCGAGCGGTTTCTGATGGTTCCTGACTTTCTGCATTGGCAGCTGAGCGGCGAGAAGGTGAATGAGTACACGAATGCATCCACAACACAGCTTTTGAATCCCGAGAGCTGCCAATGGAGCCAGAAGCTGCTGGAGGCCTTTGAATTACCGAATCAGCTGTTCTCGGAGCCGCTCCAGCCAGGGACGGACTTGGGTAGCCTGACCCGGACCGTACAAGACCACACCGGACTATCGGAGCAGGTTCGAGTGGTTTTGCCAGCCACGCACGATACGGGCTCGGCAGTGCTGGCGGTTCCGGCCAACAGCCTTGCCGAAGAAGCACCCGACTGGTGTTACATCAGCTGCGGTACCTGGTCGCTGATGGGCGCTGAGCTAGCCCGTCCCGTTTGGAGTGACGCTTGCCAGCTCTACAACTTCACCAACGAGGGAGGCGTGCGAGGTAGCATTCGGCTGCTGAAGAACATTTCGGGACTGTGGGTGGTTCAACAGTGTCGGGAACAATGGAAGCGAGAAGGCAGAGATTACTCTTGGGAGGATTTATCGCGAATGGCGGGTGAATCGCCCGCGTTGAAGTCTCTGATCGATCCTGACGCTCCTCAGTTCGCCGTGCCCGGAAACATGCCTCATGCGATTCGAGAGTTCTGTCGCCGCAGCGGCCAGCCTGTGCCAGAATCCGAGGGCAGCGTGGTGCGGTGTGCCTTGGAGAGCCTTGTGCTGCGGTATCGCCAGGTACTGGGCTATCTTGAGCAACTGGTGGGCAATGAGCTGAAGACTATTCATATGGTTGGGGGAGGAGTACAGAATCGCCTGCTCTGCCAGCTTACCGCGGATGCCTGTGAGAAAATGGTGGTGGCGGGCCCTGTCGAGGCTACTGCTATTGGCAACGTGATGATGCAAGCCGTCGGTTCAGGCAGAATCGGATCGATACTGGAGGGCAGGCAATTGCTGCGCAACGCGCCCGACATTCGCACCTATGAGCCGAACCACAGCGAGCAGTGGCTGGAGGGGCTTCACCGATTGGAGCAATTCGCCGCCGGAATTTAATCCGTTGCACTAAGAACAGCAGCGGTCTTCCTACGCCCAGCGGACCAAGCCTCAGATCAGCTACGGGCAGGCTATCCTTCGTGAAATGCGAACAGACGTGTTTCCTGTGAAACATTGCCAACTGGGTTCCCGCCGCGGATTGTTGCACGTGAAACCGTCCGGCGAGCTGTACGCTTGGTGACAGCAGGCGGGGAGCTACACGCAGTTGGGCTGTGGCATGGGCATGTCACACTTGGGCAGGGTCCCAACTGGCAAGTGGCTACTGCTGAGAAAGGCCTAGAGTGAAGGCGACATACCGCTACGCTACTCGCGCCAAGACCATCGACATTCGTAGATTGCGTTCTCCTTCGGCGCAACCAGCATCCAACCGAACAAGGAGCCATCCGACATGTCAAACTGATAAGTCGGTTCAATCGTCTCGATGCCGATCTTCGCCCTGGAGTCAAATTCGACCAGCTGGAAATCGCGATAGGGCTTTCCGCTGGGCAGCAACACCCACATCGTGGCCACGTCGGTCGGAGCGACAATAGCGAACTCAATTCTCTGGTCGATATCCTCCCGCCCCTGCACTCCCGTCTCGGCAACTTCGAATCCAATATCCATGACCTGTCCAAACGGAACGCCGGACAAGTCAAATTCCCCCTCACACAGAAATCCGAAGATCTGACCTCCGTTCGAATACGGAGCAATCCGAAACGCAGGCAGCAGGTTGTTGGCGTCGCAGCGGACGACGATGTCATTGGTCCGCGCATATTGCTGAAATTTGAACTTGGAACTAGGAGCCAGCTGGGAGTCTGACGGCTGCAGTCGGCGGACCTTCATCCTGCGATAAATCACTGCTCGATCATTTGAATTCTTGCCTATGTTTCCTCGCAGGTCGAGAATTCGTGTGTCGGTGATCAGGCGGAAACCTTGGCTGTCCACGGGAGATAGCTCAGCGACCTCGGTCGGTTTTAACGGCAGCCATTCTCCCGGAACGGGCTTTTGGCGAGCCAAATCTAAGACCAGCTGCCAGTCCGGGTTGCTCAGCGTGATGGCGTCGATGATCATGGCCGAGCGACTGGCCCGCTTGTAGGTATTCCATGCCAAGGCTGGCAATCCAACCAGCAGCAGCAACAGCAGCGGGATGTAAATGTAGGTGGGCCAATCGCGCCAATCGAAGAGCGTCGTCACGATCTTGCGCTGTGAGGAAGATTGCAGTTGGCGTGCCTGTTCCGTTACGTAGCTAGCGCCGCGGAGCGCGTGTCCTTTCCCCTTTGATGCAACGGCGGTTGGATCCCAGGGCTCTCCGTCGGGCAGATCGCTTCCGAACAGATCCGGACGGCTGCGGCATACTTTGCGCATCAACCCGTAACCATGCCTTATAAGGCCACTGATCTCCAGATCGGAAAACCGGTCCAGGTCCGTGCGGATTGTGGCCACCTGGCGCTGCATCTCGGGATGCAGTGCCTTCGAGTCCTCGGCCAAGGCAACTTGATGGGATATCGGTACAAAGAGAAATCCGGCATCTGATTCGAAGTGATCGACTTCCAGTTTCCAGACGCGATCCATGAGAATGTCCGAGGCTCGCAATGCGGTCCCAACCAGGCCTCCACCCTTGGTCTGGCGAGAGATATGGAACTCTTTGCCGGCGTCACTTACAATCACGGCGTCGAATTCAATCCTGGTGCTCCGCAATAAGTGCTGGCCAGTTGCCGCGACGAACGACTGGTCGGCCAATACCCGATTCAGCCAGTGGTGGTCACCCCTGCCCAACCTTGTGACGTGCTGCGCTTGAAGCATCAGTTCCTGGAATCTGGGGCTATCGTCTCCCAGGACTTGAAATTGCGGGTCCGAATAGAGGCAGTCGTAGACAATTACCTTCCATAGGTATTCCGCGAGATGCTGCGGCTGGATGCGATCTTGGTAAGGCGAGTCGATGCGTATGCGATCGAGGACGAGCCGCGCCAATGCGTTTAGCGGCCGCCTGGCTACATCTGAATTCGAGTCTCGTTTGAGAGCCGCGTTGAGCTCATTCGCGGCAGCCTCTGCGTCCACGAAGTCAACCGCACGCAGCGGCGTTTCCTCGCCAATCCAGGTATCGCGAATGTGTCGAAACATGCGGACACCCAGGTTGTCGTAAACGCCTCCGTCGGTGAAAACATGCGGCGGAAATCGGCCTTCATCAGCACCCACATCCGCGGCTGTGAGCTTCAGCGGAGGAAAGAATCCTGGAAACGCCGATGATGCGGTGACACCCATGGGTACCGTTGCCATGGCACTGGCAACCGACTCAAATTGTGTTTCTCCATTGGGCAATCTGATTTGATCCAGCAGGCCCGTCTTCGTAAAAGAACAAATACATCCCTCATTGATATTGGTCGCCAGCATGTGCAGCTGAGGCGCATCGGGCAGTTCATACAGACACTTGTCACCGTATAGATACTTGCGGTACTGCACCTCGAGCAGGCCAGGACGGGTTAGCTGGCGAAGCTTGCCAAGTCCCACCAGACCGCGCACCGAATTCGCCAGAAAGGCCATTGGGAACCGTCTTACGATGCGATTGCGAAGGTCCAGACGGATGAAATCCAGCAACTCTTCCGCCGCCTCATCGAACTGCTCTTCGGTGCCGCTATAACGATCCCAATTCAAGACCGCATGGGCCGCGGTGATGCTTCCGCCCGACACCGAAGTAATGTGACTTACATGGGGCAGGACGCCAGCGTCTCGCAGGAATCTAAGGACTCCCAAGTGGTAGATGGTGGCTCGGAAACCACCACCAGATAAAGCCAAACCGATTCGATGCATGAATTCGTCTCACGAGTTCTTGGCGCCATTGTCCAGGCTGCAGATCGGCACCCGTGGCTTCCGCGAACTTACCGAAGTTCTCCAGTCCCGTTCCGCGAGCGGTAGACCCGTTCCGCAAGCTGCGGCAAGAGCTTCAGCGAAAACGGCCAGCGATTACTGCAAGTCTACTCCCTGTCACGCAGCCGACGGCATTCTCCTATGGTGTAGGTCACAATAAGCGGACATGCAGGCACAGCCTGTCGCCGCCTGATCGTTATAGCCCTCATGGGTGGTTGGCTGTCCAGGGCTTTGCGCCTTGCACCGGTTTTGAGGATGAGATGAATGGACGCGCAGGAGTCCTATGGGCCAGCGGCTGGAAGGGCGGCGGTTGTGCGAAGCCCGAATCGCCGAAGGATTCTCATGCACACGGTCGCCATGTTGCTGGCCGGTGCGACGGATTGCGGATCAAGTCAAAGTGCTCCAAACGCATGCCTGGTCTGACCGCAAACTGCGTCGCACGCTGGAGGCGACGATGGCAACGCTCCTTGCTACTTCATTTCCCTGCCTGCCATCTTCCTGCCATTCCTTCCTGGGCCTCATCAAACCCTGGGAGGTTAACATCATGAATTATGCAGACTGCGAAGCTCTATTAGATTCCTGACCTAGAGCAATCGTTTTTTCAATCTGCGGCACTTAGCACACGGGCCACCATAAATTGCATGGAAGCTTCCGCGTTCCGGCTGATGGGGCATGCCCCAATTTTGAATCTGGGCAGACCACTGCCGAGGCGTTAGCCGTCGGCCTCTGCGGTTGCCGAAAAGTTAGCTAGCTCTGACACAGCCTCAGTTGCTGTCGAGTGGGTTGATGACCAGACCGCTGAGAAGTTTTGGGTAGAAATAGGTGCTCTTGGCCGGCATGCGTTCTTTGTGCAAGCTAATCCGACGGATGTCATCGACCGTGGCCGGCATTACCAGGGCGGCCAGTGGGTAATGCAGTCCGCCTTCCAATCGTCCCTGCAATCCGGCTTCAACCTCATCGATCAAGTGGACGTAGGTGGGCTTGGGGTGTCCCCGCATCCCCAACAGTTCATCAATAATCAGGCCGTGCAGGATGGCAACGCCAAGACTGCGCCAATCGTCGCTCTGATCGTTGGCAATCGCTTCCATTTTTTCCGCGGTCTTGGCATTGGCGGTGACCAGAGTCCATTGCTTGTCTTTGGAGGTGTAGAGACCAAAGGCGCCTTGATCGTCCAATTGCTCAATCTGATTCCAGACATCAGAGGCTGCCTCCGGACCGGTGCCGGCGTTCTCGCAATCGAAATACTCTCCCAACTTCGAGGCCAATTCGGCTGCATCCAATTCCTCTACCCCGTGAAGCAGTCGATGCGTGGGAAGCACGATCAGGCCTGGGTCATCCATGCTCATGACCATGCTCAACACATAATTGGCGGGATGCTCGGCTGGCAATTCCCCTCCGGCCGCTTCGGCCAACTCATCGCGATAATTGCAGGCTGTTTCATAGCGATGATGTCCGTCGGCCACAAACATCGGCTTGTCTTCCACTAGATTTGCAACTTGGGCGATGAGATCCTGGTCGCTCACTGGCCACAAGCGATGTTTAACGCCCAGATGATCCACGGCTTCCAGCGCCGCAGTACCCGCGACATGCGCTTCGAGAAGATTCTGTGCCTCATTTTGCGGATCTGGGTACAGTCCAAAGATCTGACTCATGTTTGCTTGACATGCCCGCGTCAGACGCAAACGATCGTCTTTGGCTTTGGCATGTGTCTGCTCGTGCGGGTAAATATTGCCTTCACCGAAACGCACGAGCCGCACGCGGGTCATGAACCCACGCCGCGTGTATGTCTCGCCGGCATAATCAAAGATCTGGTGGTAGACATAAAGTGCCGGATCGGGTTCGTGTTGCAGCACTCCATCCCGAATCCATTGTCGAAACAGGGAAGCCGCTCGCTCGTAGATTGCATTGGGGTCGGCGTCTCCGGGTTCGTGCTTGGTTAGCTCCAAGCGGATAAAGTTGAACGGGCTATTGGCGTAAAGCTGTTCTTGCAGTTGCCCGTCGACCACGTCGTAGGGCGGGGCAATGACCTGGCTCAGAGATCCGACTTGGGCGAGGTTGTAACGTAGTCCTCGAAAGGGTTGTATCTTCGGCATTGCTAAGGCTAATTGGTTGAGAGCTTGCGGGACGCGAAGGGCATGTTTTACTGGGTTTTTGCCTACATTGGCAGGGGGCTAGGGTTGTCATGACTCTCTGGCGAGATGGTTTTGCCAAGCCTCAAGCACATTTGGACGTCGCGTGTCCGACTTACAAGACGACTGTCTGATCGTGCGTTCGCTTGGAAACACGCCTAGTGCTGAAAAGCCTGCTGAGCACTCTGGACAAACTGTCTGATCAGCGCATCCGATTTAAGCCCTGGCGCCGTTTCCACACCACTTGCCGTGTCAACGCCCGCACATCGCGTTTGGCGTATCGCCGAGGCCACGTTGTCCGGTTTGAGTCCTCCCGCCAAAATCAGCGGGAGTCCGTCCAGGCAATCGGGGCGCGGCCAAAGTAGGTCCCAGCGAGCCTGTCGGCCGGTGCCCCCGCCTTGATTCGGCGCGTAGGCGTCTACCAGCATAGCGCAGGGACGCTGCTGGGATTCCTTCATCAGATGCCGCTTCCACTCGGCGGCTACCTGCGCCTCAATCTCTCGGCCGGACCAGCTCAATGCCTTTACGATGCCACGGTTGCCACAGGCAGAAATCAGTGTGGGCGATTCTTCTCCATGCAATTGGACCCAGTCGAAATCAACTTGCGCGAGCAGATCTTGCAGCTCGCTTACCCCCATGTTGCGAACAACTGCAAACGTGACCAAGCCTGCGTTTCGCGCGCATTCGCACAAATCTATGGCAACATCGCGCGAGACACACCTGGGGCTTGACGGTACCAGGTTGATACCCACGGCATGGGCGCCTGCAGAGGCCACGGACAGCACATCGCTGGTTCGAGTCAGACCACAGATTTTGATCAAGGGTGAGGGTAGTGATTTCATAGAAAGCAATTGAGAGCCTGGTGCTAGCTTTCGGAAGTTGCTGCCATTGTTTCGTCTCCCCAGTTTCGATAGGAGATTAGGAGTTGAGACAACTTGCTACATAAACGCGAAAAGGCACTTGATTGTTGTGAATATTTACCGGTTGTCGAGACGATACCGGTTGGGGAATGGTGAGTGTCTGATCCGTAACTGCGCGGCAGCGGACTATCCGTAGGCAGATAAGTTCATGGAGATGCTGGTGGCAGAGGCTGTTCAGTCCGACGAAGGGCTTGATTTGCGTTTGTTGAACCGACGTTCAGCCTGGAGCGGAGTCGTATTTGGCTTGGCGGTGGTGGTTACCGCGCTCAATCTGTGTCCGCCGTCCAGCCTCTTTTACCATGTTCGCTCCGAGGTTGTTATCTCGGCGTCCAGACTTCCGCAGCTCGAGTCGATGCTCAAAAAGCAGGTTGCCGCTGGCAGCTTAGACACTGAAGAGCAGCGAATTCGTCTTGTTGGGCTCCGAGTACTGGACCAAGCATCGAAGCTGATCGAGGGGCCCGTCGATGTCGAGCAAGAGATCGCGCTGGTAGCCATGGATTCGTTGTGGTCGCAGCGTTGTACGCCGCCATCGCACAAAGAGTGGCTGAAATCGATCACACGTTTCGATCAATACGAGCTGGGCAGTTCGGATTTAGCCCGCCAGAACCGCTTTGCGAATTGGGCCCTGCAAGCTGCCCAGCATTATGCGGACCGACATGATTTCCTCGCCATGCGTGGCGAGTCGGCCGGCCAGCAACAATCGGGCGCGCGGATTTCGCTGGCATCCTTCGATGGGCAGGCAAGTGCAGCATCCGACGACCTGCATGAAAGTGAACGGCAGCGGCTGCAAGGCGAGTTGAACTTGCGGCGGCAAGAGTTGGCAGAAACTGAAGAGCTTTGGAAGGAACGGATCGAACAGGCCCACGGTCTGCTGCGGATAGCGACTCAGCCCCATGTTTCGGTTCGAACTAGCAGCATGCCTGTATGGATGGTTTCCAGTGTCTTGCTGCTGGGTGTGTTTTCCGGCTGCCTGGCCGGTGGCTTTCACTACCGAATGCAATCGGGGGGTGTATACGAACCGCAGCATGTTGCCGATCAATTGGCCCTTCAAGGGTTGCCCATTGCCGGCACGGTAGCGATTCGCTGCGTCGATCAAGCCGCTGTCGATTGGGTAGAACGCTCAGGCAAGCAAATCGGAAAATTTAGCCGCCGTACGCTTCGCAACTTAACACGCCTTTGCGAGCTGGTCGTTTTAACGTGGTTCCTGCTGCTCGTCGGTCGCATCTTGTTGGATAGCTACTGGAGAGAAGCCCTGCAAGAGAGTCCTCTGGTTGCTCTGTCGCGATTAATCAGCGGGATGCCTTAGCTACACACCTCGTCGATCCACCATTCAGAATTCACAGATTCGAAGAAATTGCCTGCCAAATTGGAATGCAATCCTATGTACCAAGAAATTTTTCGGTCGCCGACCCGTCCTTTCCGCGCAACTCCGGACCCGAAATTTTATTTTCCCTTTGAGAGCATCGAAGCCGCCCGCCGTACAACGCTCAGAGCCATGGATCGAGCCGAGGGGCCGGTGGCCATCATGGGTGGTGCTGGTCTTGGCAAAAGCATGCTGGGCGAGATGGTAGCCTTGGACCTGGCTTCCCGTTTCGACATCGTGAAACTACGTGCGGCTCGGCTGTGTAGCCGGGGGGCTCTGCTTCAGAGCATCCTGTTCGAATTGAACTTGCCCTACAAGGGTCTTACGGAAGGCGAGCTCCGCCTATCGCTGCTTGATCGCTTGACTCCAAGTGGCGAGTATAGCCCCGAGGGAATCGTGATTTTGGTCGATGAAGCGCATACACTTCCAGAGAAATTGCTGGAAGAGTTGCGGCTGATCACCAACTTTACACGTGACAATCAACCACGAGCTCGGTTGGTGCTTATCGGCAACATGAAGTTGGAGGAGATATTCGCCAGTCCACGGTTGGAGTCCTTCAATCAGCGACTGGCGGCTCGGTGTTATTTGTCGGCTATGAAGCGCGACGAGACAGTGCAGTACATTGAGCATCAGATCCGCATGGCTGGCTATAAGCCATCCGAGTTCCTGACTTCGGAAGGATTGCAGGCGGTCTACGCGGCCAGCGAAGGTGTTCCGAGGTTGGTGAATCAGGTGATGGACCATACCTTGGTACTGGCGATCAATAACAATGTCTGCCCAGCATCCGCGTCACTCATCGAGGAAGCCTGGGCGGAGCTGCAGCAGCTACCCGTACCCTGGCCATCCGCGGCGGACCGCATGCCAAACGTGTCTGCCAGCGTAGAGGCCGGAGGCGCGGCTATCGAATTTGGAAGTCTTGAAGAGGAACTGGAAGACTCCCATCAGACCAAGGCATTTGAGGGTGTTAATTCCTCCTCCGAATCGACGCGTTTGCAAGACTCGGCTATTCGGCAATACGAAAGCATTTCGAAACCGGTACCGACATACACTGACAGCGAACCCTGGCAGCAGCCGAATCAGCAGCCGCCCTCCAGCACGTACGACCAAAACCGATCAGACACATCGGTTCTGCCCATTGAGTTTTCAGAGTCCTACCAGGCACCGTCTGATCCGCACGTAGCCGATTTCCATTCCTACCAAGTGGGTGAAATGCAGGGCGATTTCGTTTTCGAGGAGATCGCGAAAGAGCAAACACGACCTGCCGATAACACGCCTGTGGAGGGACATCGCGACGTTAACTGGGATCACGAAGAGGTGCGTGCGGATACCGAGCAAAACAATTTCTTCGCCGCCTTTACCGAGCCGGATCCACGCGACTTTCCCGAAACGGAATCCGCCGACGAAGAGGTTTCGCAGGCAAATGATCTGTTCATCAAATTCGATAAGGGGTCCAGCAGCCTGAGCGGCAATCGTAACGGGTCTATAAGCTTCGGGTTTACGCCTGACTTTGCCGAGATCGATATCGAAATGCCCCACGTGCTGCCCTCCGATAGCTTCTTTCAAGATCGAGAGACGGACGAAAAGCTACTGGCGATCCATGAGGAACAGGAGCAGTTCTCATCCATTGAAAACTGGCAGCAAATGAGTGCTGGCAGCAACCAGCCGCAGTACGGCCAATCCGGATCGACGACGCAAGATGTCGCCATGGCGTACAAGTTCTCGGACAATGCCCAGGCGAAGAGAAGCTTCGCTAATGGACCGAAAGCGGATTCGCCGAGCATCCTGTTTGGCGACGATTTCGAAGAAGAGGTCAGTATCCATGAGTTGGATCGTCCTCGCCCAAGGGCAGATGAACATCCGGCCATTGAAGCAACACCTAACAACGTTACACCTAACAACTTTACACCTAATGACGCAACGTTGGCTGCTGCCGAGCTGCAAACCCAACAGCTCGCGTCGGCAGCGGGGCCAAGGGCTGGCGTTGACGTTGATGTCGAGGTTGCCGCGAGCGTCGAAGATGAAGTGCTGATCGACTTAGAAACGCTCATGAACATCCCAGGTAGTACGGCAAGTGCCTCACCCTGGTCACTCGATGTCCTGGCAACCGATGCCAATAACGAAGTCCTGATTCAGAAGGATATCGACGCGTTGTTGGCACAGCTCAATTTTCAAGGTGTATCGGACTCGTTCAGTGTGGAACGCATTGACATCAATGCGAAACCATTTACCAATTCCAAAACGCCAGAAATCGGCAAAGCGACTGTCCAGGACGGTCAGGAGCCCATTGCTACCAATGGTCATGACGACGAGCAAAATCTGCTCGGAGACAATTGGTCCAGTTACGATGACGACCGAGATCTGTTGGTGATTGACGAAGAGGTAGTTCCAAGTGTAACGAATACGGTGAAGCCCAAAACCTCGCTCAAAAGACCTTCTTACACTCAGCTATTTGCGAAGCTCAGGAAGTAGGTTGCTTGTGGATTCGATAGGGAAGCGTGGGTAGGTGAGCTGTGCTGGAAGGAATCAGAGTGCCGGAACTGAGTTCGCAAAATTCAAAATGGTCGGTGGCTTTGGCAGCGGAAGCGCACGCGTCGAGCTGTATGACGATCGGTCTTGTTGGCGGTTCGCGGGTGGCCAATGATCGCCATGCAGTCGAACATGTCGTCGGTCAGGTAACGCGGGAACTTCAACGCTTGGATGCAAGTGACCGATGCTTGCTCTTGCATGCCTTCACGGATAGCCGCAATTCAGGCACAGCTGCCCCCGGGCCACTCGAGTCGAGAATTCCCGTGGCTCAAAGATCCCCGGTGGGAACCTGGTTCGAAGTTTCGCTGCAAACCACACCCGGTGGCAGTTTCTCCGATTCTACGACTGCATGCTTGCGAAGCTGGCTGCCCGTGTGGAAGCAGTCCTTTCGACTCATCATGGTCGATTTGGGGCCCGTGCATGAGCCGAATGCTAGGGCGCTTGGACGCTTGTGCGATGGTAGCTACTTATTGCTGGGGCCAGCTGCCTGCGGATCTCAGGAATGGATCATGCAACAGATCGCCTGGCATAACCAGAGTGGTTCCATCATCTGCGGTTCTCTGGTTGTCAGCACGACCCAATCGCTGATCGCTGCATAGAGCAACTTCTTTCGCCGCCTCGGCTTTTGGGCGGGCATCTGTCGCAAGCTCGTTCTTCGATGCATCTTGTGGCGGCCCGCGTTTGGGGAGCACTGGCTCGCAGACCGCGCCGGCCTACGGTTATTCACAGAATGCCGGATATCTTGTCCGCAGTGGGCCGACCTGCCATCTAGATGGATGAGGCCAAGGCCTGCAGTGCGTCCGCTAGCTGCGGCGATTGCGTTAAAATTGGGGCGATTAATTACCAACGCTCCAATATGAGGCGCTTCGATGCGGATTAGTATTCTTTCGACTTGGTCAGTGTTGTGGATTCTGTTGGCTTGCGGCATTTCAGTGGGGTTGGCACAGCAGACGATGCAACCCGCTGATGTGGCCAGGTTGCGGGCTGTTACCAATGCCGCAATAGCACCCGACGGGAAGTTGATTGCCTACACGCTAAGCGTTCCACGCAGGCCATTGGAAGACGACGACGGCCCTGCCTGGAGCCATCTGTACGTTGTTGATGCGGCGGGCAAAGCACGCGTCTTCGTTGCTGGCCAGGAAACGGTCGGCAGTGTTTCCTGGATGCCTGACGGATCGAGCCTTCTTTATTTGGCAAAACGCGGACAAGAGGAAAATGCCAGTCTCTATCAGATCCCAATTGATGGCGGCGAGTCGGTGCGTATTCTGGAGCACGATACTGCAATTCAAGCTTACTCAATCCATCCAGATGGTAAGCAGGTTGCATTTCTGGCGACGGAAAAGCTCGGGGAGGAAATCTCCTCGCTGCGGGATCAGGGCTTCGACCAGGAAGTCTTCGAAGAGGATTGGCTTGCTACCAAGTGTTGGGTCACCACGCTGGAAGCCGATGCTCAACCTCGCCAGTTGGATTTGCCCGGTTCGGCATCCCAGGTGCATTGGAACCATGCCGGAACAAAGTTGGCCATTGTGCTGGCGCCGACACCTTCGGTTGACGACAGCTACATGGCGAAGCAAGTCTGTATCGTAGACGTGGAAGATGGCTCCATACTGGCTAAGGTTGAACACTGTGCCAAGCTAGGTGAAGTCCGATGGAGCCCGGACGATGAACACTTGGCCTTGGTTGCGGGTGCCGATATCCACGATCCGAAAGACGGACGGCTGCTGGTGGCGGCGGCAAGCGACGGATTTCAAGTGCGAGACGTGTTGCCGGAATACGACGCGCACGTGACCAGTTTTCAATGGCAGAATGAAGGGACTCTACTATGGACGGCCGATGAGGGAACTTGGACGCGGGTTGGTTCGGTTTCCCTGGATGGCAAACGTACGACACTCGTCGCACCCGGCGAAGGCCAGCCGATATTGGCTGGCATTTCCGTTTCACAAGATGGAAAGCAAATTGCGATGGTCGGTCACGCAGCGAGTTTTGAACATGAGGTTTTTGTCTTTGATTTGGCCAGCAAGAGTCCACAACGAATTAGCAATTCCAATCCCTGGCTGGATGAAAAAGTGCTCGCTCGTCAAACAACGATTTCCTGGACTGCTGCGGATGGGCTCACGCTACAGGGAGTACTGGTCTATCCCAAGGACTACGTAGACGGTGAGCGGTATCCGATGATTATGGTGGTTCATGGCGGTCCGGAGGCGCACGAATCTGATGGCTGGATGACATCCTACTCCCGGCCTGGCCAAGTCGCGGCCGCACGTGGATTTTTCGTGTTCTATCCCAACTACCGCGGTAGCACCGGGCGTGGTGTCGAATTCTCAAAGCTGGGGCAAGCGGATGCTGCCGGAAAAGAATTTAGCGATTTGGTCGATGCCATCGACCATTTGGTCCATCAAGGCCTCGTGGATAAGGATCGAGTTGGGATAACGGGAGGATCCTATGGTGGCTATGCTTCCGCCTGGGCGGCCACTTTCTATTCAGAACGCTATGCCGCCAGTGTCATGTTCGTTGGCATCAGTGATAACATTTCGAAAGTTGGCACCACTGACATACCGGAAGAAATGTTTTTGGTGCATCACCGAAAGCGTTTGTGGGAGGATTGGGATTATTTCGCCCAGTCCAGTCCGATTCGTTATGTTGAACGGAACCGAACTCCGACACTGATTCTGCATGGCAAGGAAGACCCACGCGTGCATCCGTCGCAGTCGTTGGAATTGCACCGCCATTTAAAGACCCTTGGCCAAGCACCAGTGCGATTGGTGTTGTACGAAGGCGAAGGGCATGGCAATCGCAAGGCGGCCGCCAGGCTCGATTACAGCTTGCGTCAACTGCGATGGATGGAGCACTACCTGAAGGGTGCAGGCGGTGCTCCGCCAAGTCTGCGTGTGGATTATCACGAAGCACTTGGAATAGATAAGACCGACGAACAAACGGACTGAGCTTCTTGATTCCTGAGAATCTCGCGATTGTATTGCCTAACCGGCCGCCAGGCGCTGCTTAGCATTATTCGTTGCTTAAGCGGCCGGTTCCGTGGCGATGCCAATCTTGGGTAGCCGCGGATCGGGTTGTGCATTCAGATCTTGTAGCATTACGCCTGTCAATTCGCTGCGGAGAACGGCCAGCTCGATCGGTGAGAGCAGTGTTGTATCAATTTCCAACTGCTTCAGGCTACGGGCGTTGCGTAGCTGCAGTAGCCCGAATACGGAAAATCGATTGCCCGCCAATGACAAATAACGCAGGTCAGGTAGTTTGCTAATGATGTCGAGTGTTCGATCGGTGGCCTTATTGCTTTGCAACTCCAGTGCTGTCAACTGTTTCATTCCAGACAAGAACTGCAATTGGCTGTCTTCGGGATCTCCATTAGCTAGCCGGACGGATGCGAAATTAGAAACCGCCGGCTTGCCAAAGTAGTTGACCAACGATCTATCGATGCTTCTTCGCGTTTGGCTAGTTTGCGATCGATTGACTTCGTGATTCCACTGATACTGGGCTCCCAGTTCAATTAATCTCTGTTCCGTCTGCATGACTCTCAGTGAACGATAGGTGACGGCACCACAAAATACCGCCACTGCGACAAGTCCAAAAAGGAAGACGTATTCGAAACGCCTGCGGGCAGGATACCTCGGGTGAAGCGAGCGAGCAGGGGCTGGGGCTCTCTGGCTCGCGCTATGTTGGATCTGCGGTTCGGCCTTCATCGTTTCTTAACTCCTGGAGTCGTGATGTTGAGTGTCACCGCGGATCTTGTTGACCTTAAATTCCCTGGTCGATCGGTTGAAGGTTCCGATGATCTGCGACGAATCCGTTCTCTAGCTGTTCGTTGCTGCTAGGGCAAGATTGTTGCGGCTCGCATCATTTCCAGGATTTTATTTTGCCGCGATTTGTCCGCTGTCGGGGGGGATGGTTTCAGCGGTATGCCAGCGGTGAATGCGCAAAGGTGCAACAGAAAGAAAGGCCAATGCGTTGGCGATGGTTATCGCGTTGGCCGTTGCTCGAGGACGTCACAGCTGATGAATGAGCAGCTGATGAAGTTAATGCGCAGCGGCTGCCGGGGCGGACTCGTTCTCAGCCTGCTCGCCGGCGTGCGGAGATCCATCATGGCTTTCGATCGACACGCTGGATGCCGGCGTTTTTCCAAAGCCCATATAGTCTTGTGCGACGTAGACAGCCGCTCCACTCAGATAGCCAATCAAGGCATAGAAGGTTAGACGTCGCACATACCAGATGAAGTCAATACGCTCTAGCCCCATGGCTGCCACACCTGCGGCCGAGCCGATAATTAAGCAGCTACCGCCGGTTCCAGCACAATAAGCCAAAAACAGCCAGAAGGTATCGTCGGTGGGAAATTCGTACATCCGAATGCCCGCCGCAACCAGGGGAACATTGTCAACAATCGCCGACAATAGCCCAATGATCAAAGCCACGATTTGCATGTTGGGGATCGTTGATTCCAGCCAAGCCGCCAGTTGGACCAGGACGCCCGTGGCATCCAAAGAACCCACCGCCAACAGGATTCCCAAAAAAAACAGGATGCTGGCCGAATCAATCTTTTTGAGCACGCTCACCACATTCGTGCTTGAGCGGGTAGCTTCGTCCAAATCATTCTT
>JANSWS010000238.1 GCA_024743355.1 bacterium | reverse complement strand
GACCTCGATTATGCACTTCCAAACGATGAAGTTCGCAAAGCTAGTCATACCGATTACAAATTGGTGGATAGCACTTTGTTGGCTCGACTTCGCGATTTGAGCGCGACCCGCATCCGTGAATCCGATGGTTTCGACCGCTTGCTGAAGCGGATTGAAATGTATGAAGAACAGAAAGAAGAGAAGCAGGTATCGCTCAACCGTGACGAGTTCATGAAGCGTCGCCAAGAATTGGATGCTCAACGCGAGGAAGAGGAGCAAATTCTGGAATCACAAATGCCCAAAAAGGAAGTGTTTAAGATGGACTTCTACAATGAAGAAATCCTAAACATTGCCAAGGACTATGTGGAAGCAGTAAACAAGCTCAATCTGGCACAAGCCGGCTAACGAAAAGCGTTGTCAACAGAGAAAGCCAGTTAGTTGGACCGGGCGCTTAGTAGAACTCAGCGCCCGGTTTTTTTTTGCCCGGTTTTCTTTGGCGATCTGTCTTTTGCGTCTGGCTTTCTCTGACGCTCAGGCTACGTTGCTCACCTTCGAGCCGTTTTTCCCACAATTTCGCAACTGAATCCCCGAAATCATGGCATCTCTATCTTCAGCGGCCGCGGGTGAGAACAAATGAGTGACAAACAAAGAGTTTCCACTGGAATTGGCAGCTTGGATGATGCTCTGGGCGGCGGCCTGCTGCCCGGTACGCTGACGATGGTGATTGGGGCAACTGGCGTCGGAAAAACGCAACTTGGAATGCAGTTGGCCCACGGTGGTTTATCGCATTCCGAGGCTCCCGGCGCGGTGATCGATCTATCGAGTCGCGGAGACTCGCAAAATCACTGGGGTTACGCGCAGCGTATGTTCGAGAGCGAGCTGTCCATTGCGGAGCCCGACAGTCAGCTGGGCTACTGCCCCTTTCAAGATGGCAGGCCAGGTGATGTGTTACCGTTTCTCGGTTACGGCGGGCGGCGCGTTCTCAGAAGTCAGATGGACGTCGATCAATGGCATGCTTGGCAATCCGAGTTGAACCGTCGCATGCCTTCGCTCTTTCGATATGTCTATGGGCACCTGGTGCACGGCACCCGTAGATTTATTATCGACGGTGTGGAGCCGCAAGATAGCGCCAGCGATTCGCTGCAATTGGACTTGTTGGAATTAGTCTATCATCGCATGTTGCGCAAGGAACACGATTGGCTAGCTCGCGAGGTTTTTCGCGAACGGTACCGCCAACAAGAGCCGCTTGTCTCACAGCACCAGTACGATCACCAGGCGGCGATCGCCGCGGTGTTGGTAACGACCAAACAATCGATGCTTGAGCAACTGATGGCGGAACCCTTGGCTGACGGCGATTTGGCGGCAGGAGCGAACACCGTAATTCTAATGGGCAGGATCTTTTCCAACGGTCAAATGGGACGCGGAATGTATATCGCCAAGCATCGTGGCAGTTTCGCGGACTCACGGGTTTTGGAATTTGATATCGATGACGCTGGACTTAGGCTCGCGCCTTGATCTTCAAGAGTCCATCGCATGTTGAACGGCTCTCGGCAGCGAGGCGGTTGACGTCTCCCACCGTTCGGGCACTTATCCTGGGAAGTAGCTATCCGAGGCAGGCAAGCATGGCTTTAGTCGGACATCGCCGCTTTCGATTAGCCGTAAGGGCATTAGCCCCGGTTTTCGAAGGGCTTAGACACCACTTGACCAGAAAGCGTGTTATCACAGTTCACGAGGGATTTGCCAGGAGTTTTATCGAAAGTGGCGCTGTCCAGTTAGGCAAGTCTGCGGAGAAGCGGCAGCGTTTGCTCTAAATCAAAAACGGTTGGCTCACGTCTTAGACTCTTCCAGTCCAGGTTTCCTAAGAGCTGTTCAGCGGATACAGCCGTTGGACGATCGAACCATCCCAAGCTGTAGGCCAAATAGCCCACGACTGCTTCTGGGCGAATGCCCTCCTCCCGCAAGTGCCTTAAACGTGTGTCGCCATGCCGTTTGGCCAATCGCCTGCCGTCGCTGCCAACGATGAGAGGTACGTGTACATAATTGGGGCGCGGCCATTGGAAGTAATCGATGATTGCCAGTTGGCGATAGGTACTGAACAACAGGTCATCGCCTCGAACGATTTCATTGACTCCTTGGGCGTAGTCGTCCACGACAACCGCTAGTTGGTAGGCAGGCCAGCGTCGGCCTTCAGCAGACCTAGCAACCACAAAGTCTCCCAGTTGCCGCAGTGGATTGGCTGACTGTTCGCCATGAATCTCGTCGAAAAAACTGACCTGGCAGTCACTCAGCCTCCAACGCCAGCAATGCTTCTGTTCGAGATCGTGGTCGGTCCAGGAACGACTGCGACAGCTGCCGGGATAAATGTGTCCTTCCAAGCCAGGGGAGCCATCCGCGTGGGGTGCACTGGCGGCCTCGGCGACGTCCGTGCGGCTGCACCAGCAGGGGTAGACCTGATTAGCCGCGATAAGTCGATCCAGAACCTGCTCGTATGCGTCGAGTCGCTGCGTTTGCAGCCAGAGAATCTGCTGGTCCTGCCCGTCATGGCTTTGACTGGACTCGTCCGGGTTGCTGGCATCCCAATTCAATCCCAGCCACTCCAGGTCTTCGACCGTTTGTTGGATAGCCCAAGGCTTGACTCGGGGCGAATCCAGGTCTTCCAGTCGAAGAAAGACTTTTCCCTTGGCCTGTCGCGCAGAGAGCCAGGCCAAGAGAAAAGTTCGTGCGTTGCCAAGGTGTAGTGCACCGGTGGGAGAGGGGGCTAGTCGACCCACGCTTTGACTGCCGCTCATGGATCCTGCTGCACCCTGGCGATGTTGGACTTTCTCTTCCAGATTTCAAATCGAGTTTGCCAGTCGTCCTGTGGCCCGGCGTCAATTTCCTCGGCGGACTGAAGATCCCAGGCTTCCCAATCAAGCTCGGGAAATACCGTATCGCCCTGGATGTCTGCCAGCACGCGCGTCAACCAGATTGTCTGGCATCGCCCAAGAGCCGTGCGATACAGTTCCGCTCCTCCGACGACCATCACTTTGCGTCCGGCTTGCACCAAGGCCGAAACGTCGTCCAATTGCCTGGCGAGATTCAGATGCGGAACCTCGGGGTCTTGCATCGACCGCGTAAGCACGATGGTTTGCCGACCAGGCAGAGGCCGTCCGATGGATTCATAGGTCTTGCGACCCATCAGCAAACAATGCCCCATGGTCATCTGCTTGAATCGTTGCAGGTCGCTACGCAGGTGCCAAGGCAAAGTGTTGCCGCGGCCAATTACTCCATTGTTCGCCATCGCGACAACCAGGGTCCAACTCGTGTCGGTTGTGCCTTCATCCAATGTACTGGCCACCCTATGGAGAAGAGAATTCTAAACGGCTACCGGGGCTGGAATGTGTGGATAGGGTGCATAATCGAGCAATTCAAAGTCCTCGAAGCGATAGTCGAGCACGGAATTGCGATGGGCCTTTATTTCCAGAGTTGGCAGCCCACGCGGCTTTCGTTCCAACTGAATTCTGGCTTGTTCCAGATGATTATTGTACAGATGGACATCGCCGAAGGTATGAACGAACTCCCCCGGCTCCAAGCCACTGCTCTTGGCCATCATCAGTGTCAAAAGTGCGTAGGAGGCAATGTTAAAAGGCACTCCCAAAAACAGGTCGGCACTACGCTGATAAAGCTGGCAGCTTAGCCGGCCCTCTGCAACATAGAATTGGAACAGCAGATGGCAGGGAGGCAGGGCCATCTGGTCAATTTCCGCTACGTTCCAGGCACTGACGATTAAGCGTCGGGAATCTGGGGCGTTTCGAATTTGTTGCTCGACGTTCGCGATCTGGTCGACAACCGTTCCGTCGGCTCCCTGCCAGCTTCGCCACTGCTTGCCATAGACTGGTCCTAGATCACCATTGGCGTCAGCCCATTCATCCCAGATGCTGACCTTGTAATCATGCAGAAACTGCACGTTAGTATCGCCGCGAAGGAACCACAGCAATTCGACTAAGATGCTCTTTAAATGCAGCTTTTTAGTTGTTAGCAGGGGAAAACCTCGTGAAAGGTCGAATCGCATCTGGTACCCAAATAAACTGCGTGTGCCGGTTCCGGTACGGTCAGTTTTTTGCGTGCCGTCTTCGATAACCTTCCGCATTAATTCCAAGTATTGTTCCATCGCTATCGCATTCCGGCAGGCTTACTAGCCCGCTCCGCTAAATCCTGAGTGGCATCCGTCAAATCTGAGGTATATCCGTGCGTATGTCAGATATTGATTACCCAGGCCGATTGTAACGCTGGCAAGGAGGCCAACAAGCGTATTGGGACGGGCTGCCAGACGCAGGAGCTTTGCGTACATCGCTGACAGGTATGGGTCGGGCATTCTGGAGCCTGGACTTTGCCAGGGTCCCTCTTGGAATCCAGCAGCCGAAGATGTCGCTGATTTCGAGTAAAAATTGCCTGGATGACTCTTAGGACACCGCGTGGCTTATTTGCGCGCGGCCCAAGTCCAATGGCGGTCGCTGGTGGCCTTTACGGTTTGTGGATCGAAGCCCAGAGCTGAAACCAAATCCGCCATTTCTTCACAAGTCAGCGCTGCGATCAGAGACTGCCGGAAAAGTTGCTGGCTCTCAGCGGGCTCGTTGGCTGTGTAGCAAGAAACCAGGCTCTCAACCTGATCCATGCTCGATGGTCGCAATAGATCTCGAACAAAAATTGTGCCGCCGGGGCGTGTCACGCGAACCATTTCTTGCAGCACGACCCTCGGATCTGGCACGTGGTGGATCAGGCTGTTGGATATGACGGATCCGAAGTAATCGTCGTCGAAGCCCAATGACTTGGCATCGCCGTGGTGAAGTTGAACGCGATGCTCCACGCCTTCCTCACTCAGATTCATTCTGGCAATATCCAGCATACTACTGGCAGCATCGCTGGCCATGATGCGGCAACTGTCAGACTGGCGGCAAAGCTCAATGGGGATGCGTGCGGTTCCCGTACCCAGATCGAGCACATCCGCGGGTGAGGGTTCAAAGCGGAGAAAGTCCTCTACAAAACAGCGATTTACCGAATCGTGATCCATCGCGTCGTAGGCCTGAGACTCCAACGGGTCGTCCATGACTTCGGGTTCCAATTGTCGATCCAGCATCAGGTCTACTTTCTATGGATGGGCGAGCAAAAAGCCCAAAGTAACTTTGGAAATACCCGGGAGGAGTGAGTCGAAATTGGTTATCCAAAACGACCCGTCACATAGTCTTCCGTTTCTTGCAGATAAGGCTTGGTGAAAATCTGGCTGGTAGGACCGTACTCGATCAGTCGGCCCAGGTAGATAAATGCCGTGTAATCGCTGACACGCGCCGCCTGTTGCATGTTGTGGGTGACAATGAGAATGGTGTATTGCCCTCGCAGGTCGCCAATCAAGTCTTCAATTCTGCGGGTGGCCAGTGGATCCAATGCCGAACAGGGCTCGTCCAGCAACAATAGATCGGGATCGCTAGCGATTGCTCTAGCAATGCACAACCGCTGCTGTTGGCCCCCCGACAGACTTAAACCGCTTTCGCTCAGTCGCTCACGCACTTCATCCCAGAGAGCTGCTCGTCGCAAGCTGTTCTCACAAACATGGTTGAGCTTTTTCCGTTGCCGAATCCCTGAAATTCTAAGGGGATAAACGACGTTTTCGAAAATACTCATCGGAAATGGGTTGGGTGCTTGGAAAACCATCCCCATCTGTTTCCGCAATTCGATGACGTCCTTGTCCGTGGCAAAAATCGAATTTCCCTCCAGCAGGATGTCGCCTTCGTAGGTCAGTCCGTCCACCAAGTCGACCATGCGATTGACGCTGCGAAGTAGTGTCGTTTTGCCGCAGCCACTTGGGCCCACCAATGCGGTAACTTCGCCTTTGGGAATGGGCATGCTGATATCGTGTAGCGTCTGCTTTTTGCCATACCACAGGCTGAATTGCTGAAATTCAATCGCGGGTTTGGCTTCTAAGACGCGTTCATGAATGACCGCTTCAATGCGTTTGCCTGAGGCTACCTCTTCCAGGCGGTTGGACTGTCGGTCGATGCTCATCGGCTGGCGCTTTGCGGGATCTCAAGGCCTATGGGCGGCAAAACAATGGCTTTCAGCATATCAGCTTGACGCGTGCGGTATACGCTTAAGCCGGCAAGTGTGGCAGTCCGGATGTTCACCGTGTTTTTCGGGCTTTGACCAAGGATTTGGTGGGATAACAAGCGTTGAGAGACTCCCAAGCTGATTTTCATGATCGTAGCTTTTGACCGGGATTGGCAAGCCCCACGAAGTCCTTAGATTGTTAGGCTAGCCCGGGCGCCCCAAATCAAGGGATTTCGTCCAGCGTTAACAGAATCTTCATTCTCGCTTCTATGGTGAACTGTCGGTCGAGCCTATATGCTTTTTCTGCGCTCGAGTCGACTTGAGAGCCGGCTACTATTTTGATGAGATGAAGAACCAGAATCTTTGGATGAATTCAATGCGGTCCAGGCAGATCCAGGCGTTTTTCTTACTAGTTGCTTGTGTTTCCTTGCTCACGGGATGTGACGTCAAGTCGGATAGCTCCGCGGGTTCGGCTGGCGGATTGGTTCGCTTGCAGGGAGCGGGGGCTAGTTTCCCAGCTCCGCTCTACAATAAGTGGTTCAAGGACTATACCGTTTCGCATGACGGAGTGCAGATCGATTATCAGTCGGTCGGGAGTGGCAGCGGTGTCAAATCGGTGATTGACGGCACGGTGGATTTCGGCGCCAGCGACGCGGCCATGAAACCTGAGGAAATGGCAAAGGTTCCTCAGGGAGTACAGCTGTTGCCTTTGACAGCGGGTGCCGTAGTCATCGCCTACAATCTGGAGGGCGTATCCGGCCTGAAGCTTAGCCGCGAAGCCTACACCGCAATTTTCCTGGGCGGCATCAAAATGTGGAACGATCCGTTGATTGCGGCCTCGAACCCGGGTCTCGATCTGCCGAATAAGCCCATCAACGTGGTAACCCGCAGTGACAGTAGCGGAACATCGTTTGTTTTTACCCAGCACCTAAGTGAGATCAGTGCGGATTTCGCATCTCAAATTGGCGTCAACAAGATGCCCAGCTGGGGAGTTGGCACCGGGGCCAAGGGCAACGAGGGGGTAACGGGGGCACTCAAGACGACTCCCGGTTCCATCGGCTACGTTGAGTACGGCTATGCGGCGAATCTCGGCCTGGAAATGGCCAGCTTGGAGAATGCGTCCGGAAACTTCGTAGTTCCCAGCATTGAATCTGCCAAGGTCGCCTTGGCTTCGCAAGAATTGCCTCCCAATTTGATCGCTTGGATGCCAGATCCACCCGGCAAAGATGCCTATCCGATTGTGACTTTCACATGGCTGATTTGCTACAAGCAATACGCGGACCCTGATAAGGTCAGCGTATTAAAGGATGTTATCACCTACTGCCTGGAAGAAGGGCAAAGCAACAGTGAGCAATTGGGGTATGTGCCGTTGCCTGAAACTGTTGTCTCGCAAGTGAAAGCGGCATTGGACAATATCAAGTAGTGGAAATCCCATCTGACGAGACGCAGATTTCGCGGCCTCCAACCTCCTGGGAAAAATTCGCGGATCGGGTCTTTCGCGGCCTGACCTACGTGTTTGCTTGGCTGGCAGTATTGTTGGTGCTCTATATCGCCGGTCAGATCGCGTATTACGCTTGGCCGGCAATTCAAGAACGTGGTCCGGGTTTCGTCACGGGGCAAACCTGGGATAACAACCGTGATGTTTACGGTATCCTGCCCGAGATTTGGGGAACTCTATACAGTTCGCTCTTGGCATTGATAGTAGGCACATCGTTCGGTGTCGTCGCGGCCGTCTTTCTTAGCGAAGGCTTCTTGGGCGGCTTTCTGTATCGAGTGCTCAAGATTTTCGGCTGCCAAAACCATCCTGTGCTGGGCAAGCTGCCTTCTTTTCTGGATTCGCTGCTGAAGAACCTTATCGAACTGCTGGCTGCGATTCCCAGTGTTGTTTACGGTTTGTGGGGCATCTTTGTGGTTATTCCTCTGATTCGCGAGCCCTGCAATTGGATCCATGAACAATTTGGCTGGATTCCATTCTTTGGAACCAGTTTAAGCGGTCCAGGAATGCTGCCGGCGGCCGTGGTCTTGGCCATCATGATATTGCCCACGATTACCGCGATCAGCCGGGATGCTTTGGTGGCGGTGCCATCGAAGCTTAGGGAGGCCGCTTACGGCATGGGCGCGACGCGGTGGGAAGCCATTGTCAGCGTTATTATTCCAACGGCCTCGGGCGCCATTTTTGGCTCGGTTGTGCTGGCTTTGGGAAGAGCCCTAGGGGAAACCATGGCTCTGGCGATGCTGGTTGGAAATGCAAATCGCATTAGCGTCTCGCTGTTTTCGCCGGCGAATACGCTAGCCGCCTTGTTGGCTAATAACTTTCCCGAAGCGGGACCAAAAGAAGTGGCGGTCCTGATGTACGCGGCACTGGTGCTGCTGGCTATCACGCTGGTCGTGAATTTCATCGGAGCTTGGCTGCTTCAAAGAGCGACGGCGGGTTTGGAGGGCCTCAGGTAGTGTCAGAGTCCTCACCAGCTCACAGGGGCGGAAACGCTGAACCCGAATTAAACCTGAAGTGGTCATTGACCCGTCGTCGATCCTTGCTCAGTGCTTTGCTTACCTGTGGAGCCACCTGCATGACTCTGGTAGCTCTGGTACCACTGTTCTCGGTGATCTTCATGCTCGTTTGGCGGGGTAGCAAGCAATTGAGTCTGGGGGTCTTTACGGAGTTGCCTCCGACTGCATTTGAAGAGGGAGGCGGCTTTGGAAATGCCATCGTGGGAACCCTGGCCATCGTGGGTATTGCGGCTTTGATCAGCGTACCCTTTGGAATTCTGGGGGCCATTTATCTTTCGGAAGCTGACAGCGAGAATCGTCTGGCTCGTTCCGCGCGATTCGCAGCCAAAGTGCTCTCGGGCTTTCCCTCCATTCTCGCTGGCGTCTTCGCCTATGGTGCCATGGTTATCGGGGCCCGTGTCTGGGGCTGGGGAGGGTTCTCTGCCATTGCCGGCGGTGTGGCCCTGTCGATTCTGATGTTGCCTATGATTTTGCTCACGGCCGAAAACGCCCTCCACATGGTTCCGCGGAGGATGAAGGAGGCTTCTTATGGAATGGGCGCTACTTCGACGCAAACCATGTTGAATGTCACGCTTCCCACCGCCTTACCTGGCATCTTGACCGGGATCATGCTTGCCGTCGCCCGCGCGGCAGGCGAGACCGCCCCGCTGCTGTTTACCGCCTTGTTCAGCAACTACTGGCTGATGTCGAATGGGAAGATCGATCTGTTGCAACCAACGGCATCATTGGCCGTGCTAATCTACAATTTTTCGTCCATGCCATTTGAGAATCAAATTGAGATGTCATGGGCGGCGGCGCTGGTATTAGTCTTGTTGGTGCTGTTCATGAACTTGATTGGGCAAGCGGTCTCACGACGTAGCATTAGGGCTTAACGGCGATTTTGTGCCATGCGAGTGCGTGTTTTGCAGGAGTTTGAGCCAATCTTTACCCTTCCACCAATTGCTAGGAAGACCGGCTTTTCGTATATCAAAAAGACGCCCAGCAGTTGCCTTGCACTGCGCTCACGGGAGCCCAACAGGGAATGAACGTGCACCATTCTACGAACAGCCTTGAAACACCTGAGAGTCGGGGCGCGCAATCCGGCGTGAAGCCGGTTGAGAACGTGATCGATTGCGATATTCAAGAACTCTATTACGGCACCTTCAAGGCCGTCCGCGATACCCGAATTCCCATTGAGAAGAATGCAATTACAGCCTTCATTGGACCCTCGGGCTGTGGTAAGAGCACCGTGCTGCGCTGCCTGAACCGAATGAATGATCTGGTTCGAGGTTTTCGCTTCCAAGGGCATGTCTTATTTTTAGGGCAAGACATCTACGCGCCTGCGGTGGATCCGGTAGAGGTACGCCGACACATCGGAATGGTCTTCCAACAGCCCAATCCTTTCGCGATGAGCATCTACAAGAATGTCGCGTACGGGCTGAAACTGAATGGCTACAAGGGCAATCGTGACGAGCTGGTTGAGCAAGCCTTGCGTCGCGCGGCACTCTGGGATGAAGTGAAGGACAAACTTCACAAGAGCGGCTTGTCGCTTTCCGGCGGTCAGCAACAGCGACTGTGCATCGCACGAGCGATTGCTACGGAACCTGCTGTTCTGTTGATGGACGAGCCCTGCTCGGCACTCGACCCCATCGCGACGCGGAAAATTGAAGAATTGATGCTGCAATTGAAGGAGCGTTATTCCATCGCCATCGTGACGCATAACCTGCAGCAAGCGGGCAGAGTTGCTGATAAGACAGGCTTTTTGTATGTCGATACCTCTCAGGGAGGCCGCACGGGTTATCTGGTTGAGTTCGGCGAAACCGAGCGAATTTTTAAGGATCCCCAAGAGGCACACACCAAGGAATATATCCGCGGTGAATTCAGCTAGCTCTTCAAGGCTCTGGCATTCATTACCGTGTCCCAAGCCTGTGCACTGAGGAAGCGTTTGGCTGCAGCGTAATCGATCGTGACTTAAACAGCCCAGCCTTTAGAACTGATGCGTGCGGATACGCTGTTTCATTCTCGAACGCATCCAGTTCGCACTCATGTTCAGTAGGGCGACAACGCCAACCAGCAGCAGAATGCAGGTAAACACTAACGGCTGCGTTGCTTCGGTATTCTGTCCTTGGATTCCAAAGGCATAGACTTGATAGCCAAGATGCATGAAGCTTCGCGACAAATGCAGGAATGGAAACTCGGTATCCAGTGGAAGTTCCGGCGCCCGCGGCAAGGCTCCTACCAGCATCAACGGCGCCACCTGACCAACTCCCCGTGTCATGGCCAAGATGCCACCGGTCATGATGCCCGGAGTGGCGTAGGGAATCACAATGCGGCGAATCGTCTGCCATTTGCTGGCTCCACAGGCTGCCGAAGCGTCTCGCAGTTCCCTGGGCACAGCCGCCAAAGCTTCTTCGGTTGAGACAATGACAATCGGCAAAGTCAGCAAGGCGAGAGTCAGGGCAGCCCACAGAATGCCGCCCTTGCCAAACGTTGGATTCGGAAGCTGCTGAGGATAAAAGCCTTCAAAGAGTGGGTTCTTAAATATCAGCAGCAGCACCATTCCGAAACAAGCCAGCCACAGCAAAAGTGTCCAACGAGGTAGAGCAGGTTTCACTTGTCGGCGTGGTGCGCGTTTGGCATATCGAATGGTACAGGACAGGGCCGCAATACCGGTGGCGAATGCAGCCAGCAGCCACAGTAGCCAAAGATTGACCGGCATGGGCCGGATATCAGCATTCGTCGGGCCACCGTCAATGAAGGCGCCCATGGTGTAACAGAAGAAGGCGACTCCAAAAACGCCATAAATGATGGACGGTACTCCCGCCAAATTGTTGATCGATATTCGGATGAGCGAGACCAGTGGGCCGGAGCTGGTGTATTCGTGCAAGTAGAGCGCTGCCATCACGCCAAACGGCACGACAGCGACGATCATGATCAAAGTCAAAACAACGGTTCCCCAGATGGCCGGGAAAATACCGCCGGCGTTATTCGCCTCGCGTGGCGATTCCCATAAGAACTCACGCCAGCGGGCAAGATAGTAGGCTAAACTCTGCAAGCCGCTCAGCTGATTGATCTTTGTAAATCGCGTCATCTCGGCAACCGGAACTTCTCGCTGTTGCCACTCGCGAAGCAGCCAACCCCTCGGCCCCTCGGGATTCAGAAAATCGGTAGCTTGAATGCTAACCACTTGCTTTTCGATAGAATCGGGCTGCTGCAAAAGGATCAGGCAGGAATTGGGCGAAACGACCTCGATCGTACCGGAGGCTGCAGACAGGCCGGCTTCTCCGTCGCGCGAATGTAACAGCTCCTTGGACAGTTCCCCTTGAAACACCCTCTCGGCCGTTTGCTCACTGATTGCCAGCGGCCGAGCGTTACCCGTGACTGCCAAGCTGAGCGATGCTGCCACCTGCTTGCTGCGGTAGTAGTCTAGTTCGTTGCGTACTTGTAGCCTGGCTTTGGCGTTCGCATG
>JANSWS010000503.1 GCA_024743355.1 bacterium | reverse complement strand
GGCCAGTTCCAGTCGACTGGTCATGGGACGGACCAGTCGCAGGTGATGTAATTCATAGAGTAGGCCGCAGGGGATTCCACCTGGCAGCTGCATCAGCGTTCGACTGAGACTACGGTAGGGCATACCCGTTGGAGAATAGAGCCCCTGCCAGTCAGCCAGTTTTTGTAGCACGCTATCCAAGCTGCAAGGTTCTTCTTCTGCGTCTTCGTCCCTTGGTGGCTCCCTTTCCAAATGCTCGTTAGTACCGTCATGACCATCGCGTGCTGTTGCCACCTCCGCTCGGAAGTCGGCTTGTTCCGAGTGACTGGCCACTAACTGGCGTGCGATGGGGACAATCGAGGCGGCTGCGCGGTAGCGCTGGATGTCTCGTACCAGGTACTTGTCCTCGTAGAACTCGCTTTCATGAAGCAGGTCGACGTCTCCCAAGCAAGCTGCGAATACCGCTTTCTGCACTCCGTAGATGTTTGGATCCGCTTTTGCGGTCAGACGTTTCCAATGTTGGAAGATTCGGCATTTGAGGGCGCGTCGTGTCTGCCGCTTGGCCCACTCTTCAATCAAACGGTCTGGAGCCCTGAGCTTGGTCGGCTTCCAACGCGACATCACAAGCGTGGTCACCAAGTCGACTAACTTCCGATACTGAACCAGATTGGTATCGGGGACATTGGCTCCTTCTGTCCGACCGCGATCATCGCGATCGAATTTTGGAAACAAACTGAGCTGCTTGGGCAAGTTCAACTGAACCCGAAAACCGGTGTCACATAACTCAACGCGAACCGGCATCCGCTGCGGGGCCTCCACGATAAATCCATCCGACCGCTCCACAAACCGATACTTGCTCGCAGTGCCCATCCTGGGACTCCATCCATGCCTTTTTGCCTTCCTGATCTAGCTCATTTCGGACCTCAAAACGGCAAACGCAAAGGGCAGTCGAGGCCCCCACACGATTGCCGAATCGCTCCAAAACGGCAGGAAGTCTGATGGTTCGATTCGCCTCTGTCCATCCCCGACTTATGCGGGTTGCGGTGTCCCCTCCCGCCTTAAACTGGCCAAGAATCCATCGCAAATACGAGGGTTTCAGCCTGTTTCAGCGGCAAAGAGCCCTGGGGAAAAGTCGAAGAATTTTCTGGACATGGCCAGGAAAGAAAACTTGCCGAGAAGGTCGATGACCTTCCCGGCAAGCAGATGTGTGATGCCGGTGGCTATTTGGATGGCCAGAGCATCTCGCAAACAAGGCCATCGTAGGCCGTCCTGAACTGGATGTGTGGGTGATTCTCTCGAATCGCACCACTGACAAGCCAAGTAATGGCTGGTCCATCGCCAAGCACTCGGTCCAGGTCGTACGCAGTGACACCGTTTGACGTTGCGTTTTGCAATGCAACGTAATGCTTGTTGGTCTCGATACCAAAATCGACCATGGTTGCCAGCGAAGGTCGCTTGCCAGTTTTGAGACATTCGACCAATCCAGTTGCCATGGTTACATCCTGTAGTGGCCGCTGGCCCGATTCCCCTCCGCGTTTCAAGTGAAAGCTGCGAAGTGCGATCGATAAGGCGTAGCCAGGACAGCGGACTTCCAGGGAGCAGAGTCTGCAGTTTTTGCACTGCATCGTTTTACTACTCCCGCTTTGATCAACCATGTACTGCAGTCCACCACACGCACAGAAACGTACTTCCTTGTTTTGGTTTTGCATATTCCTCCGTAATTTTGCCTGCGGTCCCTCGGTCTTTGCCGAAGAGCTCGCAACCAGTTTCTGTAATTGCCGGATTTTCCGGCGTTCGTAATGTCGAGCGTGCCTGCTCTCACTTGGTCCCAACGCCATAGCAAAGCTGTAGTTGCTACAGAGCTGCCAAGACAGACGCGCTCATCGTCCTACTCCAGTTCACGTGTGACGCGGATGGCGTCAGGGGTGACACGGTAGGGACGTGAATTCCAGCAGAATACAGCTTCCGACTGAACACCGATGTTGAATCTGTGCAGAATGTAGAGTGCCCGATTCAATAAACCGGACGTCGACTTCGCGTCTGGATTCATGTGTCGTTTTCAGTACAACCGGAGTTGGCTGATGGGTGTGCTGCCAGCCGGATTCGTCTGAATTCCAGCAAGGCGATCCCGGAGCAGAACAGTAGCGTGAGCGCAGACAAGCAAATGAATAGAGCATCCCGGTTGATGACGGCGGCATAGGTGAAGACGATCGCCGAGGTCGTACTCCACAGCACGTAGGAACACAAATTGGCAGCTGGTTTCTGCCGCCACAAATCACGCATAGTTGGCAAGTAGGCGATGTTTCCAAGAACGCCCGCAGCGACATATAGCATGGACAGAATATCGGCTAACATCTTGTCGACTCCAACTCGATTACTTGCCAAGCACAAAAGTACCGACAGCAATTGTCTGGGGGATCTATCGAGCTTCGAACGCTGCAGCGGCCTGCAGGACTGCTCAGCTACACATGCGACATCGCCTTCGCATTCGTCTCAGCATTTTTTTGGCTCTCGCATGCAGCGCTCGCCTCTGATTGAGGTACTCGAAATTGGAGTCGCGGTACAGGCTCTGGCGTTGCACTGCCAAAACCTTATAGCGGTGAATCGGAACGAACTAGGAAGACGATTGATTGACATTTTCAGCCTTGTTGACGGAAGCTTCCTCAGCACTCTCTGTTGCAGCCTCGGCTGGAGAATCCGATTGTGTTTTTTCTTGTCGATACGACTCACAAAACTCGAGCCCCAACCAGCGAAAGACGTAGTCGACCAGAGAGTGAGCACGGTGGATTTCTGGATGCCTACTCCATCCGGCTGGATCGAAGCGAGTGAATTCGAACTTTCGAGCCAAGTCCTCGACCGGTACTCCGTACTGGAGTGCCAGACTCGTCAGTACCGCGATCGTATCGACTAGTCCCGAGATCGTGCTGCCGTGCTTGGCGATCTTGATGAATACCTCGCCGGGCGTTTCATCGTCGTACAAGCCAACGGTGATGTAGCCTTCGAGTTGGTCGATCTGAAATTTGTGGGTGATCGAGCGACGCGTATCTTTGAGTCGTTTTCGCTGGGGGCTTGCCGTTGCTTTGGCTCGCGTTGTCTTTCTTTTCATTGCATCTATCCCTTCAAGAGAACCTTCGGAAAAGGCAGTGCCCGCCACGGCCTTACCGGAAGTATCGGTAAGACCATGTCGAAGTCGGCGTTACCCAGAGCGAAGGCTGGAAGGAACAACGAGAGTTGACAGCGGCACCAATACCACACCTGCAGCCCTAAGTCACGCCGCGCCGAGGGCTCTTAGATTGCCAGAGTTAGATTCCGAGCGTTGTGGATTCTGAGCAGATTCTCTTGTCTCCGGTGCCGGGAGTGACGTAACGGAGCCCAGAGGAACGCTGGGCTCAGGCGACCGAAGGTCCTTCCCCATGGAATACCTTGCCACAAGAACGCATAAATCGAACTGGATTGGGCGATATCCAAGTGATCTACAAGTGACAATAAGGGCCCACCATTACCGTCGTCCTGGAAGAACCACCCTGTTTTCCGCGGTATTTGAAGGATGCGCGAGACCGTATTTTGTCGCCGGCGACGCTCCACTAGGAATATGACCTAACGGTCGGGATCACATCGATCGTCGATCATCGAGTATAGCTATTTGTTGCAGCTGAACTGCTGTCGCCGAACACTTCCCCAATCGCATCCAGCTGCGTACTTGGAATCAAATGGCGATAGCGCCTGCGCATTTCTTCCGTTTGATGGCCAACCCAGGCATCAATTAATCTTTGGTCGACGCCCGCAGAAGCGCAGTTCGAACAGAACGAATGTCGAAAGACGTGCCAACCTCGAATGCGCTGCCACTGCGTGCCACTGAGAGTTCGCTGGAAATGATGAGTCGCTTCATCCAGTGTCAACTGCATTGGTACAGCACGCTGCTTAGTTGAACGAAGAACTTGGGGCTGGATTGGAAACAGATAGATGCTGCTAGGATGCTGCTGCAGCCAGGCGCTGAGGACGTCGACGAGAAAACGAGATATAGGTACCGTTCGTGTCGATCGCTGACCACGGACGCGTTTCTTTTCGCGAATCGCGATTTGTCGAGTTGCGATGTCAACGTCGTGGATCTGGCAGCGTACAATCTCACTGCGTCGGGCCCCAGTGTGCGCCGCGAACGCAAACATCGGGTAAATAAATGGATGCCTAGCTCGTGCCTCGACGACAGCAAGGAGTTCGGCAATCTCATCCGTTGTGAGAAAGACTGAGTCCCAAAGTTCTTCAATCTCCCAATTCTCCAGACCGCCCAGGTCCATTTTGCGCTGCACCTCCTGCATCGTTTGAAATGGTGGGCGCTGGGCGGACTTTGGATAGCGCAGATCGCGTACCGGTAACGGGTGAGATACGTGCTTGTGCCGCAGTGCCCAGGACCAGACGGTGTTCAGTGATGAGACCTCCTTCTTGATGGTGGTGGCGCTGAGGGGTTTTCCCCGTTTTCCCTTTGCCTTCGACCGCTTGTTTACGTAGCCCTGAAGCGCTTCGAGATCGAGCAGCTTCAGCGGGAACTGCGTCCCAAGTTCGCGATTCAGATGGCGAAAATGGATTTCCAGCCCGTAGCGGGTGGAATCCTCGATGCTCGAGTCGGGAAGGCTCTCCATGTAGCTGTCGAGCAGTTTCTTGAGTGTACGGATATGGGATTCGGTGATCTCTGGCTTAGAGCGGACGTTGGTCGCCGCACCATCCGACAGCAGAAAAACGGCCGGATCGGCATCACTGGGGACAACGAGTGTCCCCAGTTGGACGCGTCGCAGATTGTCCTCCAGCCGGAGGAGCGCGGCGACTGCAACTTTCTCACTTCTGGTACCCAGTGAGCGAGCGTGTTTCTGTCCGTCTAATCGGAAGACGACGCGGTAGGACTTGCCGCGTCTTTCAATACTGGCCATGGGATAGATCTTTCCGCAGGAATGCGGAGTAGGCCAGCGACGCAAGAGCAATGCTAGAGCAATTTTGTCCCCAGTTTGTCCCCACTCGGGCTGAGTGGCGCTAGGTTGTTGGG
>JANSWS010000393.1 GCA_024743355.1 bacterium | reverse complement strand
TTTTGGTTTGGGTTACCTTCCGTTTCTGGTCCGCCCATGGCCCATTTGCCAACCCCGCCGGTCACATAGCCGGCCTGCTGAAGCAACTCCGCGACGGTGATGTCCTGGGGTTGAAAGATGTAGGAAGCATTTGAGTCGATAGGCGTGTGACCGGTGTGCATGCCGGTCCATAAACTCAATCGTGAAGGCCGGCACACCGTGCAACCGGCATAGTAGCTTGTCAGCTTCATGCCTTCCGCTGCCAGGCGGTCCAGGTTGGGGGTCTTGATCGTTTCTTGCCCAAAACAACCCAGGTCACCGTAGCCTAAATCGTCTGCCATGATGTAGATCAGATTTGGCTTTTGTTGGCCCAGAGCAAGACTGCTGAGCAGCAGCAAGCAAGCCAAGCCTGTTCCGCCAGTTACGAGTCGAGAAATCATAGTAGGCTCGCTGTCAGGATGTCGGCGCGAGGTCGCCGGTTTGGTTCCAGGCAAGCCCCGCACTTGGGATTCCACGCAATTGGGTGTCACGTTGGTTCTAAGATACGGGCCGCGAGAGATCAAGCAGGCCGACGACGAGCGCGAAAGCCCTGTCGGAGTTTTTAACCATATTGGATCAGTGCGACTTAGCGACTTCGTTGCCAAGCCAAGTGGTGTTGTTGGTTACCACAACCACCAAGAATTTGTATTCAGCACGTAAATTGCCAAAGCCAGATTGCTGGTCGCGTGAGCAACAATGCACTGCCAGAGATCTTTCTTCCAATACAGCAAGCCATTGATCAGCAGACAATAGCTGGCGGCCGCGAGCCATTCGGGGTGCGCCAGCGTGAACATCAGCGTAACGATACCGCAAGATGTCCAAGTGAAAGTACCGATCGGAACCCGCTCCCATTCCGGATCTATCAGCCAGCGTAGAAGAAATCCTCGCCAGAAGAGTTCTTCCGCTACTGGTACAATCACTGCGATTCCCAACAAGCGGAAGGCAATGAAGGCCCAAGTCTTCCAGCCATTACCGAGGTGTTCAAAGGGGTTGTATCCCACGCGATCCTGAGGCTGCATGAACTCAGGCAGAAAGCCAGCAAGCTGCTTTTCAATTTGTAGCTGGCTGATGAAGATCCACAACCAAATGCCGATCAGACCGCATGCAATTCCAAGAAATATCGAGCCATGAATTCTAAAGAGCTGCTTGCCTCGCAGCAGAACAAACGTGGCTGATCCGACCAGGACGGCCACGATCGCGTAGGCCAGGGCAAAACTGCCTTCGCTAAAACGAGAGATAAAGCTGGTACCGACCAGATACAACACGAAGGGAATGACGTAAGCCGACGCGGGAGACGCGATCAGTTTTCGGAACTCTTCAAGCATGCCAGGTCGATTTTCGGTCATGATGCGTTCGGTTCATCGAGGCGGCTCGGATGTGGGCGAGGCCAGTCCGCTAAAAGGATCAATGCCGGCGATTGGACTTCCCACTCGCAGGTTTTGGCATTGAAGCTTCCATGCCGTACTTTCGAGCTCGCGCAGTTCATGCTCTCCAAGTATGTACACTATTGAGGAAGAACCGCCTGAATTGGGTGTTACATTCGCTTAGTTTGGGAAACATCCAACCGGCTGTTGGCTATGATCCACACGACCGGAAGCGAACATAGCCACTGTAGGGTGCTGACCCATAGATATAGCCGGTGCATTCCGTAAAAAGCACTCGGGTCATTCACGGCGAACTCATCGGCTGACAACTGCGCATCCAGCTGCCCGTGAATCCACCACAGGATCCCGCAAGTTATGGCGATCAGAACGGCCAGCGTCGTCAACACTTGGCTGGCAGCGGCGGAGCGATCCAATCGTCCAGCCCAGATTTCCCAGGCAATTCCGGCAATGCAGACAAGCATTGCCAGGTTCAGTACCCGGGTGACTTCACGCGTTACGAATCCCTGCGTGGTGGCGCCGAGTACGCGAGTGCCAATGGGTACAACAACACCCGCGTAGAACAGGAATCCGCCAAAGCAGAAGGCCAGCACTTGTGCCACCAGGAATCGCCTTAGTGAGTTCAATGGCTGCCCGTGTTCTGAGATCTAGTGTGCGTGTTGCTGGTAATGCTGACGCAGTAAGTCCTTGCCGTAGTCATTGCCATTGGGAGTCCGCACCACGGTGTGGATGTGCTCGCGGCTGGGTTGATCACTGCGGAACGGAGCCACCCGACGCTGATGGTCGAACTCAATCAACAGCACGGGGCTGTGGATGCGATAGTAATAAACGCTGCTATCCGTGGTCCCACCGATCCAAGCAAAATAGGTGCGATCGAGATGTTGCTGGACTTCGGACATCTTGATCTGAGCATGGCCAGGACGCATGTTATTCACGTATTCGCCGATCAACTCTAGCAGAAGCTGTTGTTGTTGCTCGCTCATGTCCTTGGCGGGCAGGCCAGCAAAGTCGAGCTGAACATTGTCTTTGTAGGCTTCCGTCAAGTTGTTGTTGCCCGGTTTGTCCTGCATCAAGATAGCCAACTGCCGTTGTTCCGAGTTTAGCGAAGAGAGCAGCTTCAGCCCTTTGTTCTGCTCGTCCTGCATGACATTGGTGCCTTCGAATTTCCCGGCTTTGGCAGCGATCGGTTCCGAGCCCATGAAGACTGGGCTCATGACGACTTGATCTCCCAAAACAAAATAGTTGATGACTAGGTGATGTCCGTCCACTTGCCAGCCCCAAGGCTTGCTTTCCGACGGTTCGCCCATGATCGTGATCCAGTAGAGCCACTCCCCATACTCTTCAAAATTGTTGGATAGCTCGGCAAGTGTGCCGTTCAGTTTCATGATGTCCTTGGACTTTTCCAGGCCTTTGGCGCTCAGACTGGACGACATCAGACCGAAGGCCGCTTCCCGCTGCGATTCACTCATCTCGTTGAAGCCCACACCCTGTCGCTGATAAAAGTGGCGATTATCCCACTGCCGCCACTCGATATCGTCGACGGGGTAAGTGGTTCGCTGGCACTGCTCATCGGAGAGGACTTCTAGAAATTTCTGGGCTGCTTCAACGATCGGAGCGGTGCTGACACCCGTCGCCTTGATTGGAAACAGATCCGACTCGACGCCCTGTGAGGTTCGAATCCCGACAAAGGGTTGGTTGAGGCTTTGCGTGTCGGCGCCCCGCCCCCCTGCCCTGCCCTGGCCGCGTTGCGGAGGCTGGGAAATCACCATCGCGGATAATCCCGCAAAAACCACGGCGAAAATAGCACAGGTCATTAGCTGTTGTTTACTGTTCATATTCATCAGGGACTACTCGCACGGTGAGAGGGGGAAGATCTCAGCAATCTAACACAAACGGCTGCCGCGGGTGTTCAGCTTGCCGCAAAACAGGTTGCACCCGGCTTAGAAACACTTTCCAGTGCCGATAGCCTTCAGGCTTGAGTCGCAAAAGGGATTTGAGGCGAGGCTTCAGCGGCCGAGTTGCTGCATGACTTCGCGGACGACTTGCTCGATGAAATCATCGGTGGCCGCTGACTCTAAGGAAGTCGTGTTTTGAGCCGGTGTCATGGCCGGCACCAGTTCGGGCAGCCACTGTCCCAGTTCGCTCAGAATCTGAGCCAGTTGCTCCTGGGTCTTGTGGGCTTCCTGGATTTGTTCCGGCGAAAGGGGCTGACGACTGATCCCTAGATTCCATCCCCGCGCTAAGGCTCCACGGCGAAATCCCTCGGGAAACTCCGGTTGACCGATCATCGCATCAAACAGTGGCAGCAAGCGGTACTGCAACTGCATCGCGCGGTCCCATTGGCCACGCTGCGAAGCTTCGAAGATGGCCCGTGTCAGTTCGGGCACCACACCACTGGTTGCGTTGGTACCACCATTGCATCCGACCATCAACATGGGAGCCAGAGCGGCATCCCAACCGGTGAGGAACGCAAATTCAGGTCGTTGCGGACGGACAGCGGAAATCATCCGCATCATGTGAGGCAAATCGCCGGAACTGTCCTTGATACCCACAATCCGCGGGCATTCGAGTGCCAGTCTGCGGACCGTGGGCACATCGATGGGAGAGGCAAATAGGGGGATGTTGTAGAGCGTGACATCCACGGAAACGTGGTCGGCGATGTCTTTGAAGTATTGGAACACGGCCTGTGGTCCAATCTTGTAGTAGAAGGGGGCGACGATAGCCACGGCTTTCACGCCCATGGCACCGTACGTTTCACAGGCGTCAATCGTCTCGCGGACATTGGCTTCCGCCGCTCCTGCCAGAATCGGAGCCCGGTCACCGACATGTTCCGTCAGTACCTGGATAATCCGCCGGCGTTCTTCCGCCGTAAATCGTGTGAATTCTCCGGTGGAACCATTCGGATAAAGGCCGTGCACACCACGCTCAATCAACCAATCGACATAGGCACAAAGTTGGTCCTCGTCGACGCGTCCACGCTCATCGATGGGAGTGATATTGGGTGTATAGATACCTTCCATTGGTGCAGCCATAGACCATGAGACCCGAGCGAGAAACGGCTGAATTGCGGCACCGCCCACGGTTGGCAGATGCGTTCGAATTCAGCCAGATTAGGTCAGGAATAGTTGGGCTGCAAGCTGTACCGGGAAAATACGCGCCTATTCATCTAAGACACGTGGCGGCTGGAAGCCGTCGATCTCGCCGTTCGCCTCTCGCGACGGTTCGATCGGCGTCGGCTCGCCAGTTGCGGTGGGCGGACTGAAGCCTAGGCGAGCATGAATCTGCTGTCGAATGGGTAGCAATTGATTCTGATGCAACCAAAATTCATGCAGATACCTCCAACCGACTTGGAATTGATTCCAAACCAGCTCCTTCTTCTGTAAAAGTTGCAGTGCCGTTTGGAGCTGTAGAGCCAATGATCGTTCCTCACGCCATCTCAGCGGCGGATAGTAGGCAGTCATACCGGCATTGGAGTACATCATGGTCCAACCCTTGGGACGTTGATTGAGTGATTGTCCCCTGGAGGCAGTCAGGTCATAGCTGGCACGGGCACGCACCAACTGTTCCATTTGTAGCGGGAAATCTTCCAGATCGGGCAGCAGCCATTGACTCAGCTCAGCGGAGCTTGCCAACTGTTGCAGCTCGCCCTTTTCTAAGCTCTTGGCCAACCAGTGTGCTGAGGCAATGCGAGCAGCGACGGTATCCGGAGCTAATTCCTCCGCCGCCACCGCGCGGAGTTGGCCATGCAGTTGAAGACTTGTTCGGGCCAGCTCCATCTCACCGGACTGAAGATAGAGCAAAGCTGCGGCAGCCGTCGCTGATAGAGCCTCATTCATCCAACGGGCGGCCTGCGTGGCTTCGACCGGCACGCGAGGGCCATCGACGGCCGCCTGCAATTGCTGCAGAGCCATACTGCCTTCGTCGATAAAACTGGCATCGAGCTTGCCGTCGACGATGAGTCTCTGCTGGAATTCTTCCAGTGAATCACTAACGTACGTTGGGTCATAGTAGACAATGGCTGGCGGCATGTTGCCTTGCAGTAAGTCGACGCGTTCGGACAAATCGGGAATGCTCGCGGGTGGACGCTGAAAGGCCGTCGGCGCGAGGCCCTGCCATGGGACTTTCGGCACAAACAGAAAGCCAAGACTAGCGACCAAGAGTATCGGCAAGCCGATTAGCGATGCCGTCAACGCAAAGTAGCGGCCTGCCAGTTTAAGACGTATTTCTCTTAGCCATTGGGGAACTTGGCGTAAGATTGCCCAAGTCAATGCCGGAAGTGATAGTAGCAGGAAGAGGGTGTAGGAATAGATGCTCAGCCAATAGGGCTGCTGGTCTGCCCACTGGATCACGTTAGAAAGGCTGACGTACAAAATCGCGGCGATGATCGTGGTCACCAGAGTGACCACAGCTGAGATAATCGCCTTTTCGAAACTCAAAGATGCCAGTGCGCCGCACAGGGTTGCGGTCAGCAAGGTCATCAAACCAGCCAAGGCAAAAAGGGAGTTAGGGCCTCGGAAGCTTCCAAAACGCTCGTTCCAATAGATGCTGCTGCCCACCACTACAGCCACGAACAGGGCAAACAAGATGGGTATTAGCAGCTTGGATAGAGTCAGTAGTCGTGGCGATACGCCTCGGTCAGCCAGGAATCCGTAGCGGCGATTGGTTTGGTCGCCTTCAAAGGCGGTGATACCGAACAAAGAACATGCAAAGACTCCGGCTACTGCCAGGCTTTCGGGCGAGGTCGTGAAATTAACCATGGCCAGAATCAAAAATAGGGCGAGTATCAAAAGTCGCTTACCCAGCGAGCTTTGCAGGCTCAGCCAAAGCAACATTTGCTTCTGGCTGGGCGCGCGGCCGACTCGAACCGGTGCATAGGCCGGAGCGGCCAATGCAGACCAGCCTTTCGGCAGGATCGACAAAGTAGCTGTCTGTCCCGCTCCCCATCGCCAGCGAAAAGCCAGCAGCAAAGCGGCGATACCAGCGATCAATACGACTCCCATCTCAATCGCCAGCAGCCAGTCCGGAACGCGATCCGAGTAGATGCCGAAAGAGGATGCGATCTGCAGCGGAATGGCTACCACCAAAACCTGCAATCCCAAGATCCAGACGGCACCCACTATGAGTGCCGTCAAGGCATCGTGAAAGATAAGGGCGGACAACATAAAGAAGACGATCGTGTCGATCGCAAGTGCGACGGCAAATAGCGAACCATAATTGCTTAAGACCCAACTGTTGGCCGGTAGTTGTGCCAGGAATACACCGACCACGATGGGAACAATCAGCAGTACAGCCATGGTCAGGATGACTGAGGCCACCGATACCAGCAGTTTGCTGCCCAAGGCCATACCCCAGGAAATGGGCAGGCCGCTACTCCAGTTCCAAGATCGGGTTTGACGTTCATGTCCGATCAACATGCCAGCAGCTGCAATGGCTACCAGCGCCGGAGAAATCATCGCCAGCACCGCGGTTATTTCGGTCATCGACGACCAGGAGCCGCTGGGAACGAAAGCCAGATTGGCCAGGAGTATCACCGCCTGTGCGCCGGCCATTCCGGCAATGATCGCCAGTACCGCGGGTCGGATTTGATTCCAGTCCTTCCATAAAATCGCTCGCCACGGGCTGGGTAAGCTTCCCGTAGAGGTGTTCTTCTTGGCTGTGGGAATCGAATTCAGCTGATCGCTTGCCGCTATGGATCCACTCATGTTCGGTACCACCTGCTGATGGAATCAACGAAACGGATAATATCGGACGTGTCGGCCCACCTTCTGGCGAAGGTGTACGCTCGCCAGAGCGTGGTACGTTTCTGGGCCACCTTCTGGTGAAGGTAGCTACGCTC
>JANSWS010000539.1 GCA_024743355.1 bacterium | reverse complement strand
TTCTCAACGGTCAGTTGCTGGAAGGCAAGACGCAGCTCAATGACGGCGATCTGATTCGCATCTGTGACATCGAGTACTCTTTTCATGTCGAGCAGCCTAGCAGCCTGGACAGCGCCCTGCTTTCTCCCGCTGGTAAGCACACCCAACCCGACGGCAGCTCTTTTGGTGTGGTGCTGGTCGATGACGACGCGGCGATGGAATCCTCCAGGGAGTTCAGTAGCAAACTCGATATTCGGGGCAGTCAGTATGGTTCGCAATTAACCACCAGCTCCGAGGTACGGTTGCAGGCCATGTTGGAAATTTCGAGAAACATGGGCGGAGCAGTCAAGCTCGAGGAAGTATTGCCGAAAGTTCTCGAAACTTTGTTCAAGATTTTTCTGCAAGCGGACAGGGCGTTCATTGTTCTGCGCGAAGGGGAAGAACTGGTGCCGCGATGGATAAAGGCACGCCAGGAAGAACAAGAGGAAACGTTTCGCATCAGCCGCACTGTAATGCGAGAAGTCATGGATTCGAAACAGTCGATCATCTCGCTGGACGCCAGCAGCGATGAACGCTTCAACATGTCGCATAGCATCACGGACTTTAAGATTCGCTCGATCATCGTAGCTCCCTTGCTGGATTCGAAAGGCAATCCCTTGGGGGCGCTGCAGATGGATACGCTCGACTCCAAACGTCGATTCGAGCAAGGAGATTTGGAAATCCTTTCGAGTATTGCCACTCAAGCGGGCTTCGCTATCGAAAATGCACAATTGCACGAAGCCGCGGTACAGCAGCAATTGGTGGAACAGGATCTCGAACTAGCCCGCAATGTCCAATCTGCCTTGCTGCCACGCAAAGGCCCTTCGACGGAGGGCTACGAGTACTTCAGCTATTACCACGCCGCGGATCAAATCGGTGGTGACTACTTTGATTACATCGAACTGGCGGATGGAAGACAGGTCGTCATCGTCGCGGACGTGTCTGGACATGGAATAGCGGCTGCCATGCTGATGGCCAAACTATCCGCAGAGACCAAGTTCCTGTTGGCCAGTGAAACCTGTCCGTCAGTAGCGATCACGCGATTGAATAAACGCATCTGTGATTTGGGAGTCGAGAAGTTTGTCACGCTTCTGTGCCTAGTGCTCGAGCCAACCAGCGGCAAGCTGGAAATAGTCAATGCTGGCCACATGGCACCACTCTGGTTGAAAACAGATGGCACGGTTCAAGAGCCTGGGTACGAGCAATCCGGGGTCCCCATCGGGATTTTGGATGACTTTGAATATGAACTGGCCCAAATCCAAGTGGACCCAGGCGACCGCTTGGTGCTTTACACGGACGGCATTAATGAAGCACCGGACAAGAAAGGCAACATGTTTGGAATCAGTAAACTCCAGGAACTCGTTGCCGCCGGACGCGGGGATTTAGAAACCGACGGCGCGCGAATCGTGGCGGATGTCCTGAAGTTTATCGAAGGCACAAAACAAGCCGACGACATGTGCCTGGTGATCATGGGCCGCAAAGCCTAGCCGGGATTATTCACGTAGGCCGCTAACAAGGTCGCAAGTGGGCTGCGGAAAAGGAGTTTCGAAGGAAGTGAGCTAAACGCAGTTCGCGATTGCAACTCGCCGACTGTTTGCGACCGAAGTTACGGCGTCCATGAGACTTGAGCCCTCAACCTCGAACACCGGTGAATAATCCGAGCTAGCGCTTCGTTGCAGTTCAATTTTAGGGCAGTGGACGAGGCGACGAGTCCAAGGGGCTGGCCCACCCTGTTCGGTACTCTGTCAGAATCGAGCTAGCGGACCACCGGCAGACTCTCGGCGTTTTGCTGGAAATAGTCTTGCGTCTGCCGTCCCAGTGCCCCCACGGCAACTAAGCAAATGGCGGCCAGCAACCCGAGCAGAATGACATACTCGACGGCAGTGTTGGCCTGTCGGCAATGGTGAAATCGCAAAACGTGGGACATGCTGGTGGCTCCTGGGCTGATTGAATCTCCACCCGAAAAGGGAAGCAGCCTCCGTGCCAGCCACATGCACAACACCCTACCAGGCTAAGCACATCGACCTAAACCAATTCAGGCAAACGACTTACAGCACAACTACTCAAATTTCCTGCTCGCCAATAGGTTGCCGATTGAAAACATTCTGTAGCGAAAAGACAACGCGTTGTTCCCAAGCAACACCAATGCTCGTCTTGCAAGACAGACTGTCGCAATTCGAGACAATTGATCGATTCGATTGCAATTTGTACAACTCAGCTGCCGTCCTGCCGTCCAAGCCAAGGGCGGGCGGCGGCATTCAGCAAGCCCATCCATCCGCCCTAAAACTCTCTACAGAAGGGACTTAGGGCACCCAACCAACCCTCGGCACATTTTTTCCAACAGAATTGGCACGAAGATTGCAATCCCTGTCATCCGCATGACTGACACTGTCGTAACCGCATCGGCAATTCGGTGCAACGACAGCCAGCGAGCTCATTTAAGAGAAGGTACTTGCCATGAAGATCTGTGAAGAGAGTCGGTTGGATCAGGAAGCCTTGGCTCCCGTGGTTTTGGATCTGGAGACGATTCGTCGGCGGGTAGCCAAAATCAAGCGTGGTTGGAGCCCGGAGACAGCTCGAGCACGAGCCATCGAGGGTCATCGACGTCGGCGTGAGCTGGAAGACATGCTGCTAATGCAGATGTGCGATGTCGAGGATTCCGAGGAAACCTGCGATTTGAATGAGTATGGTTTTAGTTTAGTTGGCTGAATCGCAAGCCCATGAGGTGCTGCAGCTTCGGGCTTGCGATAACGCGAACCCTATGTGTCGCGGCGCGGTGAAATAGAATTGCGTTGGCAATGGACTACGACTTTCGGATGGCTCGCATGGATGCGAAACTCCACAAATACCCTAGCTGCCTGCATTTCCCTACTGGCGGCTGGTGATTACCTCTCTAATCTTCGCCTTTCTAGGCCTTGATCGCAGTTGACCCAATCCTCGCAAAACTTTACCCTTAAGCGGTGTAAATCTGTTGTGGGGCGTTACTTAGGCACTGTCTCAATCAACCTTGCGCGGCACCCAATTCCTCGCCATGGAAGCGTCCCGGCGTGGGAGGCTCCTAAAACGATATTCTGAGCGGTGCAGTTGGTCTCTAAATTGCTGACGGAGGAGACTACCAACGTCTTAATCTGTCAGTATGGCACGTGTTGACCGACGGTTCTCGTGTGGCTTTGATCACCTGAAAAAGACAAGTCGATATGGAATTCATTGAGCGAGTTTGGGAAGGAACAGGAATGTTCTTCTCAAACCTACTGCAAGGCGTGGAACGCACTGTAACCGGTGTGTTCGGATCTTCGAATGCGCGTCAAATTAAGCGTTTCGAGGCGATAGTCCAGCAGATCAATCAGCTGGAAAGCGGATTGCAAAAGCTTTCGGACGAGCAACTGCGGGCCAAGACGGACGAATTCCGCGCTCGACTTGCAGATGGGCAAACTCTCGACGATATCCTGGTGGAGGCGTTCGCCGTTTGTCGCGAAGGTGGACGTCGCTTTCTCAACATGCGCCATTACGATGTGCAAATGATCGGTGGCATCGTTTTGCATAATGGCATGATTGCCGAGATGGTGACCGGTGAAGGCAAGACTTTGGTCGCAACCTTACCGACGTATCTAAACGCTCTGGCCGCTCGTGGCTGCCATGTGGTGACTGTCAACGATTACCTGGCGCGTCGAGACATGGAATGGATGGCGCCCTTGTACATGGGTCTTGGTCTAACCGTGGGCGCGATCCAGAGCGGCCTGAGCAACGATGAGCGGCAAGCAGCCTATGCGAAAGACATCACCTACGCGACGAACAATGAGCTGGGCTTTGATTACCTCCGCGACAACATGCGGCTGGCTGCGCGAGACGACAATCGTTTCCCCAAGCACCTTCAACAGGTGCAAGGACCTTTGGCCTATGCCATCGTGGACGAAGTTGACAACATTCTGATCGACGAAGCGCGAACTCCATTGATCATCTCCGGACCCGCGCACCAGGACATTGGAAAATACTCTGATGCCGACCGCGTCGCCCGTCAGTTGACGAAGGACCTGCACTTCACTGTCAACGAGAAAGATCACACGGTCAACCTAACCGATGAAGGCGTTCGAGCTGCGGAAAAACTCGCGGGAGTCGAGAGTTTTTACACCGCTGGGAACATGGAATGGCCCCACATGATCGACAATGCGCTCAAAGCGCACCATCTCTACAAACGCGATGTGAATTATGTCGTCAAAGACAATGCCATT